>DASYVZ010000121.1:0-1597 GCA_035936515.1 Solirubrobacteraceae bacterium
CGCGCCCGACGGCGAGCAGCTGCACCCGCTGCTCGCGGTGTCGCCACCGCCCGACGTCGACGAGGCCGCGATCCGCGAGGCGCTGCTGCTCGAGCACGGCATCGAGATCTCCGGCGGCGTCGGCCCGCTCGCCGGCAAGCTGTGGCGGATCGGCGTCATGGGCATCGGGGCGCAGCGCGAGCCGCAGGAGCGCCTCGTCTCCGCGCTCGCCACGCTGCTGGAGGCCGAACCCGCCGAGCCGCTCGCCGCGCTCGCCGAGGGCTGGCGGGCGTAGGCCGGCTCCCGTGGCGATGGACGCGGCGGCGTTCGCCGACCTATTGGCCGGCTACTGCCTGGAGGTCGAGGCCGGCCAGGAGGTCGTCGTGCGCTCGACGACGCTCGCCGCGCCGCTGCTGCTGGAGTGCCAGCGGGCGATCCTCGGGCGCGACGCATGGCCGCTGCTGCGCGTCGAGCTGCCCGGCGCGACCCCGGACTTCTACCGCCACGCCCGGGACCGCCACCTCGACCTGTTCCCGGAGGTCTCCTTTGCCGAGGCGAAGAAGTCGCACGCCCACCTCGGCATCCAGGCGCCTGAGAACACACGCGCGTTGGCCGGGATCGATCCCGAGCGGCTGGCGCGCGCGGCGCTCGCGCGCAAGCCGGTGCGCGACCAGACGATGCGCAAGCGCTGGTGCGCGACCCTATGGCCGACGCAGGCCGGCGCGCAGCAGGCCGGCATGAGCCTCGTCGACTTCGAGGCGTTCGTCACCCGGGCGCTGTTTCTCGACCAGCCCGATCCGGTCCGCTCGTGGGGCGAGCTGCGGGCCTTTCAGGCGGGGCTGATCGCCCGGCTCAAGCCGGTTCGGGAGCTGCGCATCGAGGCCCCCGGCACGGACGTGACCCTGGCGGTCACGGGGCGCACGTGGGTCAACTCCGACGGTAAGCGCAACATGCCCAGCGGCGAGGTCTTCACCGGCCCGCACGAGTCGAGCGCGAACGGGCGGATCCACTTCGGCGTGCCCTCCTCGCCGGCGGGCGTCGACGTGGCGGGCGTCGACCTCGAGTTCCGCGACGGCGTCGTCGTCGCCGCGGCCGCCGAGCACGGTGGGGAGTACCTGCAGCGCGCGCTCGCCACCGACGACGGCGCGCGCCGGCTCGGCGAGATCGGGATCGGGACGAACTTCGGCATCGACCGCGCGATCGGCGCGACGCTGTTCGACGAGAAGATCGGCGGGACGGTGCACCTCGCACTCGGCCGCTCCTATCAGGAGAGCGGCGGCAAGAACGAGTCGGCGCTGCACTGGGACCTCATCTGCGACCTGCGCCGCGGCGGACGCCTGACGGCCGACGGCGATGTCGTCGTGCAGGACGGTCGCTTTGCGCTGTAGCGGCAGGCGCGCGGTACAGTCGGACGGCTGATGAGGAAGCTGTTCCTCCGCACGGCGCCGGCGAGCCTCTTCGTCGCGGTGTTCTCCGCACTCGCCGGACCGGCGCAGGCCTACGACGAGCGCCCGATGCGACTGCCGGCGATGGGCGGTCCGGGCGCCGGCGCGGCGTCGTCGCAGCCGTCGCGCTGGCTCGTCGCGGCGGAGGCCGGCGGCGCCGCCCGTGCGGACGC
>DASYVZ010000122.1:0-2342 GCA_035936515.1 Solirubrobacteraceae bacterium
TCCGTGCGGGGGTCCCCGTCGTTCGCGCTCCTGGCGTCCTCCTGAGCGACGCAGGCCATCCTCGCGTCGGCTGCGAGGTTCCCGAGGACCGGCTCCAGGTCCAGATAGCTGTTTGACACGTGGAAGGCGATGACTCCATGCTCAGCCAGCTTCGAGCGGTACAGCGCGAGCGCCTCGCGGGTGATGAGATGGATGGGGATCGCGTCCGAGCTGAAGGCGTCGGCCACAATCAGCCCGTAACCCCGATCGGCGGCGTCGCGCAGTCTGAGCCGGGCATCGCCGAGGACCACGTTGACATCTCCCGCGCATGCGCTCAGGAAGGTGAACAGGCGCGGGTCGCGCGCGATGCGCTCGACCGTCGGATCTATTTCATAGAAGGTCCATCGCTCGCCCGGCTTGCTGTAGCAGGCCATGGAGCCTGTGCCGAGGCCGATGATCGCGGCGCGCGTCGTCAAGCTCGCGGGCAGGGCGGTGACCAGTTGCGCGATCGGACTGCGGCGGTGGTAGTAGCTGATCGGCGTGCGTTCGCGACCGGGGGAGAGATCTTGGGCACCGTGCGTGGTGGTGCCGTGGACAAGCCGGTGCAGATCGCCGCCCTCTGAGGCCGTGACGCGGTAGACGCCGAAGAAGCTGCGTTCGCGATGCAGTTCGCGAACGTCCGGGGCCGAGGCGAGCGTGGCCGCCAGCATGATCGCTCCCAGCGACAGGCCGAATCGGAGCGGGCGACGGACGAAGTTGAACGCGACTCCCGCGGCCAGACCGATGACGAACATGTTGGCGTATGGCAGCTCGTCTCCCTCCGCGAGCCCGATCAGCCAGACCATCAGCCCGACCGTCATCCCGAGGGCGAGCGGCAGCGCGAGGTCGAGCCGGCGCGCGTGGGGTCCTGCGGGGAAGCGCGGCGGCCGCGCTGGAAGGCAGAGAGCCGCGAGCACGAGCACGATCGCGTACTCGGCCAGAGAATCGAACAGCGCCGGCGCCACGATCGCGTTGAACACCCCGCCGAGCGCTCCACCCAGGGAGATCAGGAGGTAGAACTCCGTCAACCAGCGCGCCGGCGGCCGGTCGCGCGCCAGCTGCCCGTGGCACACCACCGCGATGACGAAGAAGCCCGCCAGGTGGATCGGCACCATGACCCACAGCGACAGCCACACCGAGCCGCGGACCTCGAGCAACAGGATCAGGGAGATCAGCAACACGACCGCGGGCAGGGCGAACACCATCGCGCGCCACAACCTGTCCGGCCGCGAGCCCGGCGCGAAGACGAGGATGAACGAGACGAGGTAGAGCGACAGAGGCAGCGCCCACAGCAGCGGGATCGGCGCGATGTCGGTCGTGATCGTCGTCGTGACGCCGAGCATCAGGCTCGAGGGGACGAAGGCGATGCCGACCCAGCGCAGGCGCCGCGCGAGCGTGGGCCGCGCGGCGGAGCCCGCGAACCCTGCGGGGGAAGCATCCGCAGCGATCCCGCGTGCGGCCATCACGTCCTCGTCCGCCCCGGCGGCTACCGAGGGCCGCGGCGAGCGCCAGACCACCGCCGCGCACGCGAGCACCATCACGACGAGGACCGCATATCCGCCCGACCACAGGCGTCCCTGCTGGGCGAGGCGCAGGGACGGCTCCACGACCACCGGATACGCGAGCAGGCCGAGCACGCTGCCGAGGTTGCTCGCGCGGTAGAGGAAGTAGGGATCCGCAGCCGCTGGATGATCGGTCGCGGCGAGCCACCGCTGCAGGAGCGGCGCGGTCGTCGAGACCACGAAGAACGGAAGCCCGACCGCTACCGCCAGCAGGCCGAGCAGCCACGGCACCGGGTTGCTGTCTGGAGGAGGGATCCAGCCGTCAGGAACAACGATCGGCAGCACCAGCAGCGGGACAAGCAGTACGCCGACGTGGACGGCCGCTTGGCGGCGTACCCCCAGGCGGCGCGTGGTCTCGTGCGCGTAGAGGTAGCCGGCGAGGAGCGTCGTCTGGAAGAACAGCATCGAGGTGTTCCAGACGGCCGGCGTGCTACCGAACAACGGCAGGATGAACTTCGCGAACATCGGCTGGACGAGGAACGTGAGCGCCGCGCTGAGGAACAGCGTCACCGAGAACAGCGCGACCACCCCGCCCCCATGCCCGCGCGCCCGTGGGCGTGCGGACGATGCGGACAACGCCTCGGCGCGAGCAGCCATGAGTGCGGACTGTAGGAGAGGGTGCGCCGCCGACGAGTGTTCGGTGCGCCTCCTCGTCACCCCCACCCATCGCGAGGCGTAGGGTCATCGACACGCATCGCCTCGCCCTGCTCGTGACCGTCGCGCTGCCGGCGTTCCTCGGCGCGCAAGCGGCACCGGCCGCGC
>DASYVZ010000123.1:0-5211 GCA_035936515.1 Solirubrobacteraceae bacterium
GTGTAGGCGATGTGGCTCGACCGCCGGCGCCGGGCGTTGTCGCTCTCGAACCCGCCCCCTTCTTGTGCGGGTTGCGCGATGCACCCGTCGATCATCGCCGGACGGGATGCAACCGGCCATCCTCGAGCCAGCGCTGGATCAGGTGCCGGTCGACGCCAAGGTCCACGAGTTGTCGCCACGCCACGCGACCCTGCTGCTCGGCGGCGAGCCGGGAGGTCGGCGACTTGCTGCCCATACCGCTGCATAGCTGCCAGCACTGCAGCATTCGCCCCGAGGGGCGCGGATCGCGGAACTACGTGATCTGGTACAGCGGGCCGTCGCCGCCCTCGGGCGTCGTCAGGCGCCCGCCCTTCGCCGTGATCGCGCCGCACTGCACGCAGTTCGTGTAGTTGACGATGACCTCGACCGGGCCGTGCGACGGCGCGTCCTCCGGGATCTCGTAGACGCCGGCGGGGCACATCCAGGCCCACGTCTCGGCGACCTCGCGCGGCACGCGCTTGCGCACGCGGATGTGGTTGGGCGCGTCGTCGCGGGTCGCGTTGCCGGTGATGTAGACCGACGAGAGCTTGTCGAAGGTGTACTTGCCGTCGGGCTTCGGATAGGCGCCCTTCGTGTCGCCGATGAACACCGGCTTGGCGTCGTTGCGATGCCATCCCCGCCGCCCGCCGGGGAACCGCCCCTTCGTCAGGATCATGAGGTTCACCAGCGGCCCCCCGCGCAAGAAGCCCTTCTGGAATGGCTGGCGCGTGTTGCGGACCTCGTAGAGCTCCTTGCCGATGAGCGAGTCGTTCACCGCCTGCTCGTAGGACTCCAGCGACGGCACCGTCTCCCCTCGCTTCAACGCCGCGTAGATCGCCTCCGCCGCGAGCTTGCCCGACAGCACCGAGTGGTGCACGCCCTTCAGCGCCACGGTGTCGACCATGCCCGCCGAGTCGCCCACGAGCAGCGCGCCGGGCATGTGCAGC
Organism: Solirubrobacteraceae bacterium; assembly: GCA_035936515.1. Lineage (GTDB taxonomy): Bacteria > Actinomycetota > Thermoleophilia > Solirubrobacterales > Solirubrobacteraceae > CADCVQ01. The sequence continues at coordinate 966 of DASYVZ010000123.1, forward strand.
TTCGGCATCGACCACCAGCCGCCGCCCGGCAGCGCCTTGGCGCCCCAGCTCACGCGCTCGCCGCCCTCGAGCACCTCGCGGACGAGCGGGTGCAGCTTGAACTGCTGCAGCAGGTCGTGGGCGGAGGTCGTCGCGTCGGCGTACTCGAGGTCGACGACGAAGCCGATCGAGACGAGGTCGTCGCCGGTCTTCGCATCCTTCATCGGGTACAGCCAGGTGCCGCCGATCTGGCCGTACTTCGCCTTGAGCTTCAGCGGCCACGGGCCGATCGTGTGAATCAGCCGGTCCAAAGGCTTGGGAACGCGCCAGACCTCCTTGACCCCGAGCTCCCAGACCTGCGGCTCGCGCCCCTCGGCGAGCCCGAACTCGCGGATGGCCGCGCCGGTCAGATGGCCCCAGCAGCCCTCCGCCAACACCGTGCACTTCGCCTTGACGTCTGTGCCGGGCTCGAAGTTGCGCAGCGGCTGGCCGTCCTTGCCGCGGCCCTTGTCGCCCGAGCGCACGCCGACGACGGCGCCGTCCTCGACGATGAGCTGCGTCGCCGCGGTCTCCGTCAGCACGTACGCGCCGCCCTCCTCGGCGAGGCGCTGCTGATAGCGCGCCATCGCGGCCACCGATACGACCTCGTTGCCGTGGTTGCGAAACGGCGGCGGCGTCGGGATCTTCACGGCCTTCTTCGCGCTCGGCACGAGGTAGACGGCTTCCTTGTCGACCGCGCCGTAGGCGAAGCCTGCAGAACGCCAGTCCTCGCGCGTCACGTCGGGGAAGAGCTCCTGCAGCGGCCCCGGGCGCATGACCGCGCCCGACAGGTTGTGCCCGCCGCAGGTCTTCGCCTTCTCGATGACGGCGACCGGCACCTCGCCGAGGGACTCGAGCAGCTCCTCGTCGTCGGCCAGCAGCTGCAGGAGGCGGTTGGCGCACGACAGCCCGGCGGTCCCGCCGCCGACGATCGCGACGCCGACCTCGATCAGCTCGTCCTCGCCATCGAGGCCGCGCTTGATGAACTCCGCCTGCGGATCGACGGGGGGCGGGAAATCCGCCGGTGCCGGCTTGCCGCCGTTCGCACTCGACATAGGCCGCCTCGCTAGCCCTTCTTCGCCTTCACGGCCTCGGTGAGCTTCGGCAGGATCTTGTTGAGGTCGCCGACGATCCCGAGGTCGGAGTACTCGAAGATCGGGGCGTTGGAGTCCTTGTTGATCGCGACGATGTTCTCCGAGGACTGAAAGCCCACCTTGTGCTGGATCGCGCCCGAGATGCCGGCGGCGAGATAGAGCTTGGGTGAGACCGTCTTGCCGGTCTGGCCGATCTGCGTCGAGTACGGGTACCAGCCCGCGTCGACGACGGCGCGTGTCGCCGCGACTGCGCCGCCGAGCGCGTCGGCCAGCGCCTCGCAGAGCTCGAAGCCCTCGGGCTTGCCCAGGCCGCGCCCGCCGGCGACGAGGATGTTCGCGCCCTCGATGTCGACGTCCGCCCCGCGCTGCTCGCCGCGCTGGACCATCGTCGCACGCGTCGAGAACTCCGACAGCTCGACGTCGACGTCCTCGACCTCGGCCGTCGCATCGCGCGGACTCCCGATCGCAAACGCGTTCAGGCGCCCGATGATGATGCCGCGGTCCTTGTAGCGCGACGTCGAGATCGACGAGTCGCCGTGGATCGGGCGCTCCGCGGTGAGCTTGCCGTCCTCCACGTTGACCTGCGTGACCTCCATCGTCACCCCGGCGTTCAGGCGCGCGGCGAGACCCGCACCGATCTCGAAGCCGAGCAGCCCGCCGCCGAACAGCGCGTAGTCGTGGCCGTTGTCGTCCATGACCTTCGCCATGACGTCGACGACCGGCTGTGCGAGGCCCTCGGGCGCGTTCTTGGCCCTGAAGACCTTCGTCGCGCCGTAGTTGCCCAGCGAGGCGGCGAGCTCGTCGCTGACGTCGCCGATGACGACGGCATGGGCCTCGCAGCCGATCTCGCCGGCGAGCCTCGCGGCCTCCGAGACGCCGCCGAGCGAGTTCTTGTTGAAGGCGCCCTCGTAGTGCAGGGCGTAGGCGAGGATCCCGCTCATGCCAGGAGCTTCCTTTCGTCCAGCCACGCGACGATCTTCTCGACCGTCTCGTTCGTGTCCTCGTCTTCGATGATCTCCCCGGCGGCCTTCTTCGGCGGGGGCTTGAAGTCGCCGCAGACGACCTTCGATCCGGCCTCGCCGACCCGATCGGCCTCCAGGCCGACATCGCCGATGCCGACGGCGTCCAGCGGCTTCTTCTTGGCGCCCATGATCGCCTTGAGCGAGGGGTAGCGCGGCTCGTTGATCGCGTCGCCGACGGAGATGACCGCGGGCAGCGGGATCTCGACGGTGTCGTAGCCGTACTCGGCCTGGCGCTCGCAGCGCACCGTGCCCGGGCTGACGTCCATCTTGATGACCTGCGTGAGCGAGGGCATCTTCAGGTAGTCGGCGACGACCGCGCCAATCGTGTAGCACTCGCCGTCGTCGGACTGCTGGCCGAGCAGGACGAGGTCGGGACTCTCGCGCTCGAGCACCTTGGCCAGCGCGTAGCCGGTGGCGACGACGTCCGATCCGGTGAGCGCGTCGTCGCTCAGATGCACCGAGCGGTCAGCGCCCAGCGAGACCGCCTTGTGCAGGGCGCGCACGGCCGTGCTCGGCCCCATCGTCACGGCGACGATCTCGTCTACCTCGACCTCGCCGCCCTCCCTGACCTGCATCGCGGCCTCGATCGCGTGCGTGTCGTAGGGGTTGAGGTTGCGCTCACCGGAGCGGTCCATGCGGCCGGTCGATGGATTGATCCGCTTCTCGACGGCGGCGTCGGGCACCTCCTTCACCAGGACGCAGATCTTCAAAGCGAGCCTCCTTGGGGCAGACGTGACATGGATGCAGGGTAGCCGATTGACTGACCAGTCAATCGCGTTGCTGGGTGAGCCCGGTGGCGGCGGCTGGAAGGCGGCTGCGGCTAGGCGGCGGCGACGGAGCCGCGGATGAAGCCGATGATCTCTTCGGTGCCCGATCCGGGGCCGAAGACCTCCGCCACGCCCAGCCGCTTGAGCTCGGGGATGTCATCGCCGGGAATCGTCCCGCCGACGATCACGACGACGTCCGCGATGCCCTGCTCCTCCAGCAGCGAGACGATGCGCGGCACGAGCGTCATGTGCGCGCCCGACAGGACCGAGAGCCCGACGGCCTGCGCGTCCTCCTGGATGACGGTCTCGACGATCTGCTCGGGGGTCTGGTGCAAGCCGGTGTAGATGACCTCCATCCCCGCGTCGCGCAGCGCACGCGCGATGATCTTCGCGCCGCGGTCGTGGCCGTCGAGGCCCGGCTTGGCGACGACGACACGGATCTTCTTGGGGGAGGGTGCAGGGTCGGTCATAGATGCGCGCGGACGGCGCCGATCATATTCGGACGCGCGCTGTGGCGCAGTCCGCGACGAGCTAGCGCCGGTACACAGACCGGACGGGCTTGCCGGTCGGCGAGAGGCACTCGCCCTTCGTGTTCTCGCCATGCGCGCAGAAGTGGCGGATCCTCTCGCAGCCCCTCGTCCTGAAGGCGCCGTTCGTGCGGATGCGGGCGGTGTCCTTCCCCGGGCCGCAGTCGATCAAGCCCTTGCCGTAGTAGGCCCAGACGTAGTCGTTGCCGGGACCGCCCCTGACGATGCTGCGCCCGTGGCTGGGGTACAGCCAGTCGTTGCCGGGGCCGCCGTCGAGGACGTCGCGCTGGAGCGTGTTGTTGTTCTTCGGGTCCCAGTCGCCCCAGAGGATGTCGTGGCCGCCGCGGCCCGACAGCCTGTCGGAGCCGTGATGGCCGAGCAGCTCGTCGTTGAGCGGCCCGCCGGCCTTCGTGCGCGGCGTGCGGCTGTCCTCGACGACCTGCCAGAGGATCCCGCTGACCTTCGGCCAGACGCGGGTCGGGCGCTGGCCCGTCCTGCTGTTGAGGCCGTCGTGGTGGGGCACCTTGTCCCCCCCGCCCGGCGACTGGCGGTTGTTGCCGGGGCCGCAGTTGACGACCCCGCGCTCATGATCGGAGCACAGCTCCGCGTTGGACTGCGCGTGGCCGGCGGCCAGCGGCATGGCCAGCAGCCCCGCGACGAGCGCAGGCAGAGCGACGAGGACGATGCCGGAGCGCATGGCGCGAACCTGGCCGTTCATCGCCGGCAGCGGGAGAATCTGACCGCCCTCAGAAGACCGGCGTTTCGGTGTACGTGCCGAAGACGTCCTGCAGCGCGCGCACGATCTCGCCCTCCGAGGC
>DASYVZ010000124.1:0-3204 GCA_035936515.1 Solirubrobacteraceae bacterium
CAGCCCCGGCGCCAGGTGCGTCGCGTTCATGTTGAAGATCGTGTCGACGAGCTGGCGGTTGAGGCCGAACTTGCGCGACGCCGAGAACGACGAGCCGTACTCGACGTAGCGCTGCTCGGCGCGCGAGTACCAGTTCATCGAGGGGATCTCGTGCTCGTCCTGCAGCTTGCCGGTCGCGATCGTCGCCGCGCAGACGGGCGTCACCGAGGGAAACGCGGCGACGCAGTCGGACACGTAGCGCCCGCGGTCGGCGATCGCCTTCAGGGCCGGTGCGCTGCCGGACTTCATCGCCCGCTCGACCATCGTCGGCTTCATGCCGTCGATGACGGTCAGGATCAGCTTGGGCGGAAGGGTCGCGTCGGTGCTCACCGCAGGATGCGCAGCCCGGCGTACTTCTCGCCCTCGCGGCGCTTGCCGCCGCGCAGCATGAAGGCAAAGAAACCGAGCGCGACGACCGAGATCGGGGCCGCCACGACCGACAGCCCCGCCAGCACGACCGCGGTCCCCTCGAGGTAGATCGGCAGCGCGCCGCGCGCCTCCTCGTCCAGCCGTGCCCGCACGCGGGTCACGAGCGATCGCGTCGCCGCCATGGCGAGCGCGGCGCACAGCCCGCCCGCCAGCAGGCCGGGCCACCACATGTCGGTGTTGTCCGCCAGCGTCGCTGCGAACAGCAGCGCGCCGAGGCCGATGCCGATTCCCTGCAGCGCCGATTCGAGCGGCGCCTCGGCGAGCTTGCGGCGCTGCGCCACGACGACCGCGATGAGCACGAGCACGACGCCCAGCAGCCAGCCGCGCTGCTCGAGGAACGCAAACGGCGTGCCCTCGTAGTCGATCCCGAAGTCCGCGGTGGCCAGCGCACCCGCCACGAGCGCGGGCAGGAAGGGCCGGATGCCGGCCGCGCCGGCCAAGCCGGCGCCCTGGAGGATGTCGATCAGCAGCTGCAACGCGTCCGGTACCGTGGGGGCGCATGACGATAGACGACAGGGACGCGCGCACCCCTGGCGAACCTCGAACGATGACGTCTGCCCCGAGCGCCCGTCAGACGTCGCGCGACCTCGAGCGATACGCCGGTCTGTTCGCCGCTCGCACGAAGGTCATGAAGTCCTCCGCGATGCGCGACCTCATGGCGCTGACGGAGCGCAGCGACATCATCTCGCTCGCCGGCGGCCTGCCCGACACCGGGTCGTTTCCCGCCGCCTCGTTCGCCGCGATCATGAGCTCCGTCGCCGTCGACTCGACCGCGCGCTCGTTGCAGTACGGGCCGACCGAGGGCCTCACGGTGCTCAAGCGCTGCATCGCCGAGGTCATGGCCGAGGAGGGCACGATCATCGATCCCGACGACGTGCTCGTCACGAGCGGCGGCCAGCAGGTCATCGACCTCGTCTGCAAGACGCTGATCGATCCCGGCGACGTGATCATCGCCGAGGCCCCGACCTATCCCGGTGCCGTCCCGACGTTCTGCTCCTACCAGGCTGAGGTCATCCAGATCAGCCTCGACGAGGACGGCATGCGCATCGACGAGCTCGAGGCGACGCTCGAGCGGCTCGCCGCCGAGGGCCGGCGGCCGAAGTTCATCTACACCGTGCCGACGTTCCAGAACCCGGGCGGCACGACGATGTCGCTGCCGCGCCGGCGGCGCCTCGTCGAGGTCGTCCGCGAGCGCGAGCTGCTCGTCCTCGAGGACAACCCCTATGGCCTCCTGCGCTACGAGGGCGACCCGCTGCCGACGCTGTACGAGCTGGAGGGCGGCGACTTCGTCATCTACCTCGGCACGTTCTCGAAGATCCTCTCGCCCGGCGTGCGGCTGGGCTGGAGCGTCGGCCCGCGGCCCGTCCTGGAGAAGATGAACATCGGCAAGCAGGCCTCCGACCTGTGCTCGTCGTCGCTGACCCAGCTCTTCGTCGCGGCCTACTTCGAGAGCGGGCGCTGGCAGGACTACGTGCACTCGCTCAAGGAGATCTACCGCAGGCGCCGCGACGTCATGCTCGACTCGCTCGCCGAGTCCCTGGGACCCGAGTCCTCCTGGACGCATCCGCGCGGCGGCCTGTTCATCTGGGTGACGCTGCCCGAGTACATCGACACGACGGACCTGCTGGCGCGCGCACTCGACGAGCACGTCGCGTTCGTGCCCGGACGCGCCGCGTTCCTCGACGGGCGCGGCGCGAACGCGATGCGGCTGAACTTCTCCGGCGTCGGCGAGGCCGACATTCGCGAGGGCGTGCGGCGCATCGGCGAGGTCGTGCGCGAGCAGGTCGAGCTGTACGGCACGCTGACCGGCTCGCTGCGGGCGATCGAGCCGCGCGCCGAACCCGTTCCCGCCAAGCTCGACACCGAGCTGGCCAACGTGCTGCACCTGCCGGCGCCCGAGCGCCGCGGGGCCGGCGGGCTCGGGTTCCGCGAGGGATGACAGCGCCCCATTGCCCGACGCTCGCGGCCGCCGCCCCCCGGCGGAAGCGCTCGCGATGACGCGTGTCGCGGTCCTCAAGGGCGGCCGTTCGCTGGAGCGCCAGGTCTCGCTGAAGTCCGGCGCGCGCGTGCAGGACGCGCTCGAGCGCCTCGGCCACGACGTCATCGGCGTCGACGTCGGTCACGACCTCGTGTCGCGCCTGCGCCAGGGCGCGCCCGACGTCGCGTTCGTGGCGCTGCACGGGCGTGACGGCGAGGACGGCACGGTGCAGGAGCTGCTCGAGGCGCTGGGCATCCCGTACACGGGCAGCGGCGTGTCGTCGTGCATCCGCTGCGCCGACAAGGTCATCGCCAAGCACCACATGCTCGACGCGAGGATCCCGACCCCCGACTTCTTCGCCTTCAACGAGACCGCCTTCAAGGAGCTCGGCGCGGCCGACGCGCTGCCGGCGATCGAGGAGCGCCTCGGGTTTCCGATCGTCGTCAAGCCCGCCGGCCAGGGGTCGGCGCTCGGGATCAAGTTCGCCGCCACGGCGAGCGACGTGCCGGGCGCGCTCGTGGCCGCGTTCTCCTATGGCGACAAGGTCCTGCTCGAGCGCCACGTCGACGGGCGCGACCTCGCCGTGTCGGTGCTCGACCGCCAGGTGCTGCCGGTCGTCGAGGCGGTTCCGCGCGAGGAGAACTTCTATGACTTCGAGTCGCGCTACGAGATCGGCCGCACGGACTTCGTGTGCCCGGCCGACCTGCCGGAGGAGATCACCGCACGCGCGCAGGAGCTCGCCCTGCAGGTGTGGGACG
>DASYVZ010000125.1:0-3639 GCA_035936515.1 Solirubrobacteraceae bacterium
CACCATCTGCGCGATCAGTGCGTCGACGGAGCCAAAGCGCTTCTCGCCTCGCAGGCGCTTGAGGAAGGCGAGCTCCAGGCAGCTTCCGTACAGATCGCCGGAGAAGTCCAGCAGGTAGGCCTCGATGAGCTCGCCGCGCCCCGTCACGAACGTCGGGCGCACCCCGATGCTCACCGCGGCCGCCAGCGTGCCTGCGCCGCCGATCGTGGCGCGCGCGGCGTAGACGCCGTGAGCCGGCGTCACGTAGCGCGGATCGGGCACGAGGTTCGCCGTGGGATAGCCGAGCTCGCGACCGCGCTCGTCGCCGTGCACCACCGCGCCGCTGAGCGTGAATGGGTCGCCGAGCAGGCGCCCCGCGTAGTCGATGGCACCACCCAGCACGAGCCCCCGGATGTGGCTGGACGAGACGACCTCGCCGTCGATCTCCAGCAGCTGCACGACGCGCGTCTCGAAGCGGTCGTCGGCGAGCAGCCGGTCGACGTCGCCCTGCGCCTTGTGCCCGAAGCGGAAGTTCTCCCCGACGGACACGTGCGTGGCGCCGAGCGCACCGACGAGCACCTCGTCGACGAATTCCTCTGCCGAGCGCGCGGCGAACGCCGCGTCGAACGGGATCACGACGAGCTCCTCCACGCCGAGCGAGGCGATCAGCTGCGCCTTGCGGACGGGGTCGGTCAGCAGCTTCGGAGCCGCGCCCGGCCGGATGACGGTCGTCGGGTGCGGGTCGAACGTCAGCACGGTGTCGGCGCCGCGGATGACCTCGCGGTGGCCGAGGTGCACGCCGTCGAAGGTCCCCACCGCCACGCGCCGGGAGCGCCGACGGACTGGACGCACGTCGGGCAGGGACGTGACCTTCACGCGCGGAAGCCTACGACGGGCTTGAGCCCCTCGGTGCGCGGCTGGGCGATCGCGATCGCTCCCTCGTCGTCGAGCAGCAGCACGTCGCCGGCGCCCGGCGGCGCATCGGCGCCGATCGCGACGCCGTGCGCCGCACGGCGCGCGTCGTCGCCTTCGAGGCGCACGCTGGGGAGGATCTGCCCCAGCACGTCGCCGAGCGGCACGAGACGCCGGGGATCGGCGTCAGCGAGCGCGAACGGGCCGATCGTCGTGCGCCGCAGCTGCTCGCAGTAGGCGTCGCCGAGTTCGCCGATGAGCACCCGGACGTACGTGCCGGCCGAGCACTCGATCTCGAACGCCGCCCGCTCGGCCTCGCGCCAGAGCTGCTCGAAGCGGTACACCGTCACCGGTCGCGCATCGAGCTCGACCTCCTCCCCCGCGCGCGCGATCGCGTAGGCGCGCCGCCCCTGCACCTTCACGGCGCTGTAGGCGTGCGGGCGCTGCAGCAACTCGCCGGTCGGCAGCACGACGGGGTCGGGCGGGATGCGGCCGGTCGCGGTGATCTCGCCGTCGGGATCGCCGGTCGTCGACGTTGCACCGAGCCGCGCCACGGTCTCGTAGCGCTTGGGCAGCGCCATCAGGTAGCGCTGGATGCGCGTCGCGCGCCCGACGAGGATCAGCAGCAGCCCCGTCGCGAAGGGGTCCAGCGTGCCGGCGTGGCCGACCCGCCGCTCGCGGTATTCGCGTCGCACCGCAGCGACGATGTCGTGTGAGGTCTTGCCCGCGGGCTTGTCGATGAGCAGGACGCCGTCGGACACCGGCCCCAGGCTAGTGGTGGCAGCCTCAGGCCGCCCCGCGCTGCTACCTGGCGTCGACGACCTCGAGGGTCAGCCCGTCGGGCAGGATCGTGACGGTCTCGTACTCGACGTCCGTCACCTCCTCGAAGTGCACCTCGATGCCGCGGGTGACCGGCGGCTGGTAACCCTCGGGAACGGTCGTGACGCGCTCGAGGAGCAGTTCCTTCGGATCGTCGCTCGGCGGCTCCGCCTTGCGCAGCTCGGTCATCCAGCCCGCGGACGGAAACGTGCACCAGCCGTCGACGACGAGCACGCCCGGCCCGCGCAGCGCCTTCCAGTCACGACACTTGCCCGGCAGCGGCGCAGCGTCCGATGCCTCCATAGTCACTACCTCCTGGTCAGATGACGGCGCATGCTCTCACGCGTCGCCTACCCATCGAGCTGCGCGGCTACCTCTTGGCGCAGGAACGCCACAAGCTCGTCGGGCGACATCTGCGTCGCGAAGCCGGCCGCCTGCCGGTGACCGCCGCCGTTCTGGGCTCGCGCGATGAGCGACACGTCGACCGCCGCGTCGGTCGCACGCAGCGAGACCTTCGACCGGCCGGCGCAGTCCGCGCCGGTCAGTTCGCGGGCGAGCGCGGCGACCTTCGTCCCCTGCACGGCGCGCAGGTGGTCGATGATTCCCTCGGTGTAGGACTCCTCGGCGCCCGTCTCGGCGAAGTCCTCGCGCGTCAGCCGGGCGAACGTCAGCCGGCCGCCGTCGAAGCGCTGCACGCGCTCCAGCGCGCGCGTCAGCAGGGCGAGCTTCGGCTCCGGGACGCCCTCGTAGAGGCGGCGGTAGATCTCGTGGACGTCGACGCCCGCCTCGATCAGGTCGGCGGCCATCAGGTGCGCGGCGGGTCCGGTGTTCTCGTACATGAAGCGCCCGGTGTCGGTGACCAACCCGACGTAGAGCGCCTCGGCGATCCGCGGCGTGAGCGCCACGTCGAGACCGCGCATGAGGTCCCAGACGATCTCTGCGGTGCACGAGGCCTGCGCCACGACGTGGTTGATCGTGCCGAAGTGCGTGTTGTCGTGGTGATGGTCGAGGTTGACGATCGGCGCGTCGCCGATCTCGACGGCGTTGCGGTCGACGTTGCCGCAGTCGAGGAACACGATCGTGCGCTCGGCGACGTCGGGCGGCATCTCGCTGATGAGGTCCTCGAACTCAAAGAAGGCGTATTCGTAGGGCAGCGGGAACTCCTCGCGCCCGATGAACATGAGCGAGTCCTTGCCGAGCGCGCACATCACGCCCTGCATCGCGACGAGCGAGCCCAGCGCGTCGCCGTCTGGGTTCTCGTGCGTGACGAGCACGAAGCGCTCGCCCTGACGAAGCGCGTCGAGGACGTCGGCGCGCGTGCTTGGGCTCGTGCCGGCGATCGTCACGTCTCCCCGGCCTCGCGGCGAAGGAGCTCCTCGAGGTGCATCGCCCGGTCGGTGGTGTCGTCGTAGAGGAACTCGAGCGTCGGCGTGTGCTTCATGCGCAGCTCGCGGGCGAGCCGGCGCTGCAATGCGCCGTGGGCGGAGCGCAGACCCGCCATGGTGGCGTCGCGTTCGCGCTCGTTTCCGAGCACGCTGACGTACACACGGGCATGGCGAAGATCTGAAGTGGTCTTGACGCTCGTCATCGTGACGAAACCGATTCTGGGGTCCTGCAGGTCCTGCGCGACGGCATCGGACAAGACCTGCCTCACGGCCTCGTCGACCCGCCGCATCCGATCTGAGGGCATCCTAGTCTTCCTCCTCCTCAACCGGCCACGTCGGCGAACGATGCGACGGTGCGCTCGATGCGGCAGCTTTCGGGAAAGCGCTCCAAGAGGAAGCGCTCGATGCGGTCGGCCGAGCTCTGCAGCTGACCCAGCGAGCCGCCCGTCACCGCCGCCGCGAGCGTCGCGCGCTGCCAGAGATCCTGGTGGCCGACCTCGGCCACGGTGACGCCCATGCGCCCGTGCAGCTGGGCCTTGACGGA
>DASYVZ010000126.1:0-2250 GCA_035936515.1 Solirubrobacteraceae bacterium
ACGAGCACGACCTCGGCGCCCGATGGCAGCGCGCCGCCGATCGCGCGCATGATCGGCTCGGCGCGCGTAAGGGCGTCACGCGCCGGCGGCCGAGCGGCTGCCGATCACCGCGCGGCCGTCGACCCCGCGCTGCGCGCTCGCCTGGCTGAGGGCGTAGATCGGAGCGAGGATCGCCTCGTAGTCGTCGGGCGTCGCCGGGTCCGGGATCGGGCCGACCATCCGCGCCATAACGCCCGCCGCGAGGCGCTCTGGCATCGGGATCGGGAAGTGCGCGTCGAGGTAGTGGCCGTGGGTGGCGTAGACGTCGCCGCGCAGCCACAAGCCCGGATAGGCGACCTCGACGGCGGCCGGCGAGAGGAAGCCGGCCAGGCGCTTCGCGATCCAGGACGCCTTGACGGCCGGGACCCGCTCCTCGAGCGGCAGCGGAGGGGGCGCTTCGCGGCGTCCGCGCCAGTCCAGCCAGCCGGCGGCGATCGCATGGTCGTGGTTGCCGGGCACGAGCACGACCTCGGCCCCCGGCGCAAGCGCGCCGCCGATCGCGCGCATGATCGGCTCGGCGCGCGCCAGCGCATCGCGCGCGGGCCCGTGCCGCAGCTCGAGCGTGTCGCCGAGCAGGACGAGCCGGTCGACGCCCTCCAGGCGCCCGAGCAGCACATCGAGCGCCGCAGCGCGCGCGAGAACGTCCGCGCCGCTGCCGACGCCGATATGCAGATCGGAGATGACGAGCGTGCGCACGTTGCGGCGCGGCGCTATCGGTCCAACGTGCTCAAACCCGGGCGGCGAGGTCTTCGCGGATGCGCTTGGGCAGCATGAAGCGCACGTCCTCGCGCATGACCTCGAACTCCGAGACGTCGCGTACGCCGCGGTCGGTGAAGTAGGTGACGAGGCGGTTGACGAGCTCCTCGGGCGCGCTCGCGCCCGACGAGATGCCGACGACGCGCTTGGCTTCGAGCCACTCCTCGGCGACCTGCGACTCGTTGTCGATGAGGTGCGAAGCCGTTCCGCAGTCGCGCGCGACGTCGACGAGCCGCTGCGAGTTGGACGAGTTCTGCGAGCCGATGACGAGCACGAGGTCGCAGGCGGCCGCCATCTGCTTGACCGCCGCCTGGCGGTTCGTCGTGGCGTAACAGATGTCGTCCGTGCGCGGGCCGGTGATCGCCGGGAAGCGCTCGCGCAGGCGGTTGATGATCGTGCGCGTCTCGTCGACCGAGAGCGTCGTCTGGGAGATGTAGGCGATCTTCTCGGGATCGGGGATGTCCAGGACGTCGACGTCGGCCTCGGTCTCCACGAGAACGATCGACTCGGGCGCCTCCCCCATCGTGCCCTCGACCTCCTCGTGGCCGCCGTGTCCGATGAGCACGATCGTGTAGCCCTCGGCGGCGAACTTCTTGGCCTCGACGTGAACCTTCGTCACGAGCGGGCAGGTCGCGTCGATCGTCGACAGCGAGCGCTCCGCCGCCTGGGCGTGGACGGCGGGCGAGACGCCGTGGGCGGAGAAGACCGTTGTCGACCCCGGCGGGATGCTGTCGTCGATCTCGTCGACGAAGATCGCGCCGCGGGCGCGCAGCTGCTCGACCACATGCTTGTTATGGACGATCTCCTTGCGCACGTAGACCGGCGCGCCGTAGAGCTCCAGCGCGCGCTCGACGGTCTGCACGGCGCGGTCGACACCGGCGCAGTAGCCGCGCGGCGCCGCCAGCAGCAGCTTCTCGACGCAGAAGGTCATATCCCTCAGTGTAGGCAGCGCCGCGCGCGCCCCCGCGCCGATCAGCGGCCCACCCGCAGTCGCGCGACCAGCCGGTGGACGGCCTCGCCGACCGCGTCGAGGCTGCGCTGCGCGACGGCGCTCATGTTGTCGGCGAGAGTGTCGCGCTGCGGGTAGTCGAAGTCGATGACGTCGATCGCCGGCACGCCGCGCTGCCTGAACGGCGTGTGATCGTCGAGGATCGCGCCCGCCGTGCGGTTCGGAAACAGCCGACCGACGCCGACGGCGCGGGCCGCGCTGCGCAGCTTCCCCCACAGCTCGGCATCCGACCCGCCCTCGCGCGGGAAGCTGAGGCCGCGGCGCTCGGCGATGTAGTCCAGCAGCACGAGCGCGCGGGTCTCGCGAGCGTGGCGCTTGGCGTAGGCCTTCGAGCCACGCAGGCCACATTCGGCGAACGGCTCGCAGCCGGCGGGCTCCTCCTCGCCGTCGAAGAGGACGAAGCGCAGCGCGCGCGCGCCGGGCGGCCGCCGGGCCCGGTCGAACGC
>DASYVZ010000127.1:0-3358 GCA_035936515.1 Solirubrobacteraceae bacterium
GTCTTCGCGGTCATTCGCAGGCCGAGCACGCGGGTGTAGAAGTCGACGTTGCGCGGAGCGTCACCCGTGATCGCGGTGATGTGGTGAATGCCGTCGAGGTTCATGGTCGTCCTTTGCGAAGACGTGGGCGGTGCGTGCTCCCAACGATAGCAAAGTAGTTGCGCACGCAAGCATCTACCGCGGGCGGCCGCGCCACGTGCCCCGGCGCTGGCCGGAGTGCTTGGCAGGGTCCTGTGGCAGCGCTGCACCGATCTATGCTCGAAGCGATGGTCGCGACCCCCGCCACGAACGCCTCCACGCGCATGCGCGACCAGCGCCGCAGCCTGCCCGACGGGCCGGGCGTCTACCTGTTTCGCGATATCGACGGCAAGGTCATCTACGTCGGCAAGGCGAAGTCGATCCGCAAGCGCGTCGCCGGCCACTTCTCCAATCGCGTGACCCGCGGCGCCGTCGAGATGGTCGACATGGCGCATCAGATCGACTTCCTGCTGGTGGCGTCCGAAGCGGAGGCGCTGCTGACGGAAAACCAGTTCATCAAGCAGTACAAGCCGCGCTTCAACATCCGCCTGCGCGACGACAAGTCCTATCCGTTTCTGGCGATCTCGATGGACGAGGACTACCCGCGCGTCTACTTCACGCGCGAGCGTCACCGGCGCGACCGGCTGTACTTCGGCCCGTACTCCAACGCGAAGAAGGTGCGCGGCACGCTCGACCTGCTGCAGAAGGTATTCGCCTTTCGCTCCTGTAGCGGCACCGTGCCGGGACGGCGCAGCGGCTCGCCGTGCCTGGACTTCTACATCAAGCGCTGCGGCGCGCCCTGCGTCGAGTACCAGTCCAAGGAGGAGTACGGCGAGGCGATCGACGGCGTCATCGCGTTCCTGTCGGGCCGCTACCGCCAGATCGAGCGCGACCTCGAGACCCGAATGAAGGCGGCCGCCGCCGAGCAGGAGTTCGAACAGGCGGCGCTCGAGCGCAACCGCCTCAAGGCGGTGCGCAGCCTGCTCGAGCGCCAGCGCGTCGCCAACGAGGCGGTCGGCACGCTCGACGCCGTGGCGGTCGCCGTCGACGGCACCGACGCGAACGCCCAGGTCTTCCAGATCCGCGACGGCGTGCTCTCCGACCGCCAGTCGTTCTATCTCTCCAACGAGGCCGGCTACGGGATCGCGGAGGTGGCCGAGGAGTTCCTGCTGCAGTACTACGGTGACGCGATGGCCGTGCCGCCGCAGGTGCTCGTCCAGCGCGAGGTCGTCGGGTGCGACGTCCTTGCCGAGGTCTTGAGCGAGCTGCGCGGCTCGCGCGTCGAGGTGCGCATGCCCGAGCGCGGGGACAAGCGCCGGATCCTCGAGCTCGCCGAGCGCAACGCGGCGCTCGCGCTCGACCAGGAGCGCCTGAAGGACGAGCGTCGCCGCCAACAGCGCGTCGAGGCGCTTGACGGCCTGCAGGAGGCGCTCGGACTGGACGCGCTGCCGCTGCGCATCGAGTGCTTCGACATCTCCAACCTCATGGGGACCAACACCACCGCCTCGATGGTCGTCTTCGAGGGTGGCGCGCCGAAGAAGAGCGACTACCGGCGCTTCAACGTGCGCTCGACGACCGAGGGCGTGCCCGACGACTTCGCCGCGATGGAGGAGGTGCTCGGACGGCGGCTCGTCCGCTGGGAGGCCGAGCAGGACCTCAGCCCCAACGACCCCAAGCGCAACGAGTCCTTCGCAACGCTGCCGAGCCTGATCGTCATCGACGGCGGCCAGGGCCAGCTGTCGGCGGGGGTGCGAGCGCTGGAGGGCTTCCGCGAGCGCGGTGTCGCCGTCATCTCGCTCGCCAAGCAGCTCGAGGAGGTCTTCGTCCCCGGCCGCCGCGTGCCGCTGCGCCTGTCTCACGACACGCCCGCGCTGCAGCTGCTGCAGCGCGTACGCGACGAGGCGCACCGCTTCGCCGTCACCCACCACCGCACGCGCCGCGACCGCCAGATGACCGAGTCCGTGCTCGACGGCCTGCCGGGCGTCGGACCGAAGCGCAAGCGGGCGCTGCTGAAGCATTTCGGCTCGCCGGAGGCGATGCTCGGCGCCTCGCGCGACGAGCTCGAGGCGGTGCCCGGCCTGCCCGCCAAGACCGCGCGCGACCTGTACGCGTACCTCAACCGCACGTCGGGTTGAGGGCCCGCGCACGGAGATGACCGCCGAGCCCGGCACAATCCGAGAGGTGATCGTCTCCGACGAGGCGCGCGCCGCGACGACGAGCCTTGAGGATCTCGTCGTGATCACGGGGTTCTCCGGCGCGGGCAAGTCCACCGCGATGAACGTCTTCGAGGACGACGGCTACTTCTGTGTCGACAACCTGCCACCCGAGATGATCCGCGGGCTCGTCGACCTGTTCGTGCACGAGGGCGCAAAGGTGCGCCGTGCGGCCGTCGTCTCAGACGTGCGTGCGCGAGAGCTGTTCGACGCGCTCGGGGCAGTGCTCGACGATCTCGCCAAGCGGGGCGTCGCGCACCGCGTCCTGTTCCTGGACGCGGATGAGGACACGCTCCTGGGCCGCTACAAGGAGACGCGCCGGCGCCATCCGCTGAGCCCCACCGGCTCCGTCGCGCACGGCATCGACGCCGAGCGCGACGCGCTCGAGGACATCAGGGCGCGCGCCGACTTCGTCCTCGACACGAGCGGCATCACCGCCGCGACCCTGCGCCGCCGCATCGTCGACGAGTTCCTGCCGCGCCAGGCGCGCGCCAAGCTCGCCGTCACGCTCACCTCGTTCGGGCACAAGCACGGGCTGCCGCGCGACTCCGACATCGTGCTCGACATGCGCTTCCTGCCCAACCCGCACTGGGAAGCCGATCTGCGTGGGCTGACGGGGTTCGATCCGCAGGTCGTAGAGTACATGTCGCGCGACGGCAAGCTCGCGGCGTTCTACGAGCACCTCGCGCCGCTGCTGGACTTCCTCATCCCCGAGTACATCGCGGAGGGCAAGGCACATCTCTCGATCGCGGTCGGCTGTACCGGCGGGCGTCACCGCTCCGTCGCGATCACCGAGGCGCTCGCCGAGCGCCTGCGCGTGCGCGGCGACGTCGAGGTCGAGGTCGCGCACCGCGACGTGGGGTTGTCGACGCGGTGAAGCCATGATCGTCCACATCGCCTTCGAGGTCTCCGACCTCGCGCGCTCGACGCGCTTCTACGACGCCGTCTTCTACGCGCTGGGCGCGCGGCGCACGTTCGAGAGCGAGCGCGCTGTCGCCTACGGACACGACCACGAGCAGTTCTGGATCGTGGATCGCGGCCGCCCGCCCGCGCCGGGCTACGGCCACGTCGCGCTTGCCGCAGCCGGTCGCGCCGCGGTCAGCGCCGCCTACGACGCCGGCCTCGCC
>DASYVZ010000128.1:0-4840 GCA_035936515.1 Solirubrobacteraceae bacterium
GCGCGAGCGCGACGACGAGCGCCAGCACGAGCACCCCGACCCCGACGCGCAGCGCGACGCGTTCGCCGGCGGGCACGTCGCCGCCGTCGATCGCGACCGCCGAACCGATCAACGCCAGCGCGGTGACGCAGGTCGCGGCGACGATCACGATCGCGCCCACGGCGCTGTGCGCCATCGCGCGGTCCTCCAGGATCCGCGCGACGATCGGCACCCCGTTGGCCGCCAACCCGGCGGCGAGCGCGATCACGAACGCGCCGTCGCCCACCCCGCGCGGCTTCCACCCCCCGGCCTCGATGAACAGCGGCCCGGCGATGACCGCCAGCGCCACCATCGAGGCGCTCGTCGCCGCCGTCAGCAGCGTGATCGTGCCCGCCCGTTCACGCATCGGCGCGGGATCGATCGAGATGCCGATCAGCAGCATGTAGAGGATCAGCCCCAGCCCGCCGACGACGGTGACGAGCGCGACCGCGGCGTCCGGAAAGAGATCGCCGAGCCGGCCGCGGGCCTCCTGGCCGGGCACGAGGCCGGCGATCTGGCCGCCGAGCAGCACCGCCGCGACGAAGACGGCTGCCATCTCGCCGGCGATCCGCGGCTGGCCCAGCCACCGCATGAGCATCCCGCCCAGCCACGCCACGGCAGCGATCGCGGCGACATCGAAGACGGCGAGCAGCCAGTGCACGGACGCCATTGTCGAGGGACCTCGTGCGGGGCGACGGCAGGGCCTATGATCGGTCGCGCCGCAGCCGGTGCGTACCGATCTACCTCGCAGTCCCATGACGACTCCCTCGCGCCAGCCCGCTGAAGCGACCGTGCCGGAGACCTGCATCGCCGCAGGCGCCGTCCTGCACGACCACGACGGCCATGTCGTCGTCGCCCACTACGGCTCGGTGCCTGGCGAGATCGCCGTCTGCATGAAGAGCGTCGGGCTGGCCGACCACTCCGACTACGGGGTGCTCGAGCTGCGCGGCGACAGGGCGCTGCTCGACCGCGCGCTCATCGACCGCTTCGGCGACCCGCCGCTGGCGATCGGCAGCGCGCGGCGCCTGCGCAGCGTCTGGTATCTGCGCCTGGACGCCCGCCACATCCTGCTCGTGGGCCCGCATGCCGCGCTCGCCTCCGGGCCGGCGATCGGCCGCGGCCGCGACCGCTCCGACCTGCCGCACCGCGACATCGGCGCTTCCCTCGCGATCCTCGGCATCATCGGCCCGCGTGCCGCGCGGCTGCTGGCGAAGGCGGACCTGCCGGCGGAGCTGGCGATCGGCGCGATCGGCGCCGACACCGGCGATCCGAGCGTCGTCGCGATCCTGCGCGAGAGCCAGCGGCGCTACCTCGCGCTCGTCCGCGCGGACGCGGCAGACGCGTTCTGGACGCGGCTTCTGACGGCCGGCGAGCCGCTCGGCGCCGCCTTCGTCGGCTGCGAGGCCCTCTCGCTGCTGAACGCTTCGTCGGGCGCTGCGGGCTGAAGCCGCGCGGCGCGGCGTTGCTACCGTCCGTTCGATGAGCGAGCTGGCGCCGGACCACTTCACGAAGTCCGTCGGCGAGGTCGATCCCGAGATCGCGCAGCTGCTGCGCGACGAGACCCGTCGTCAGGAGACGACGCTCGAGATGATCGCCTCGGAGAACTTCGTCCCGCAGGCGGTCATGGACTGCCAGGGCTCGACGCTGACCAACAAGTACGCCGAGGGTCTGCCGGGCAGGCGCTACTACGGCGGCTGCGAGTTCGTCGACGAGGTCGAGACGCTCGCCATCAACCGCGCGAAGGACGTCTTCGGCGCCGAGCACGTCAACGTGCAGCCCAATGGCGGCGCCTCGGCCAACGCGGCGGCGATGATGGCGCTGCTCGATCCCGGCGACCGCATCCTCGGCATGCGCCTGGACCACGGCGGCCACCTCACGCACGGGATGAAGCTCAACTTCTCGGGCAAGCTCTACGACATCGTCGCCTACGGCGTGCGCGACGAGGACTCGCGCGTCGACATGGACGAGCTGCAGCGCGTCGCCGAGGAGACGCGGCCCAAGCTCATCCTCGGCGGCTGGTCGGCCTACCCGCGCCAGCTCGACTGGGCGCGCTTCCGCGAGATCGCGGATTCGGTCGGCGCATACCTCATGGTCGACATGGCCCACTTCGCCGGCCTCGTCGCGGCCGGCGAGCACCCCAGCCCGGTGCCCGACGCCGACGTCGTCACGACGACGATCCACAAGACGCTCGGCGGCTCGCGCGGCGGCATGGTCATGTGCCGCGAGGAGTTCGCCAAGAAGATCAACACCGCCGTGTTCCCCGGCCAGCAGGGTGGGCCGCTCATGCACGTCATCGCCGGCAAGGCCGTCTCGCTGAAGATCGCCGGCACAGAGATCTTCCGCGAGCGCCAGCGGCGCACGCGGGCGGGCGCCGAGGTCATCGCCGAGGAACTGCTGGCGGCCGGCGTCAACGTCCTCACCGGCGGCACGGACGTACACCTCGTGCTCGCCGACCTGCGCGACTCCGAGCTCGCCGGGCCCGACGCGGAGGAGCGCCTGGACCGGATCGGCATCACCGTCAACCGCAACGCCGTGCCCAACGACCCGCGCCCGGCGATGGTCACCTCGGGGCTGCGCATCGGGACGCCGGCGATGGCCACCCGCGGGCTGCAGGTCGAGGACTTCCGCGAGATCGGCAAGGTGATGGCCGAGGCGCTGACCGGCCCCTTCGAGGACGCCGACATCGCGGCGCTGTCGGAGCGCACGCGCGCGCTCGCCCAGCGCTACCCGCTGTATCCGCATCTGGCCGAGCCGGCCGCCGTCTAGCAGCGGCGCAGCGGCCGGCGCGCCGGGAATCGAGCGGGGGTTACCCGAACCATTCCCTAAGGGTCATCCCCCATGGACGGCGCGCGAGGGCGTGAGGCATGCTGCGTGCATGGCCGCCACCACCATCGTCGCCACGACCGATCTGCACCGCCGCTTCGGCGAGGGCGCCGCCGCCGTCGATGCGCTCGCTGCCGTCAACGTCGACATCCGTCGCGGCGAGTTCACCGCGATCATGGGAGCGTCGGGCTCGGGGAAGTCGACGCTCATGCACCTCATGGCGGGGCTCGACACGCCGACCGCAGGCAGCGTGACGCTCGACGGCGTCAACCTCGGCGACCTCGACGACCGCCGCCTCACCGAGCTGCGCCGCGACAAGGTCGGCTTCGTCTTTCAGGCCTTCAACCTCCTGCCGGTCCTGACGGCCGAGGAGAACCTCGTCCTGCCGCTGACGATCGCCGGGCGCAAGCCGGACCCGGAGTGGCTGGAGGCGCTCGTACGCGCCGTCGGCCTCGACGACCGCCGCACCCATCGCCCGTCGGAGCTCTCGGGCGGCCAGCAGCAGCGCGTCGCCGTCGCGCGGGCGCTCGTCACGCGGCCGGCGGTCGTATTCGCCGACGAGCCGACGGGGAATCTGGACTCCAACGCCTCCGCCGAGGTGCTCGCGCTGCTGCGCCGCGCCGTCGACGAGTTCGACCAGACGGTCGTCATGGTGACCCACGACGCCGCCGCCGCCGCCTACGCCGATCGGCTGCTCGTGCTCGCCGACGGGCGCGTCGCGCACGACGGCATCGCGCTCAGCGCCGAGCACGTCATCGACGTCATGAAGGCCGTCAGCGCCGGCGATCTGAACCGCGCGACGTCATGAGGAAGGTCGCCCTGCGCGGCCTGCGCGCACGGCCGCTGCGCACGATCCTCACCGCGATGTCGGTCGTGCTCGGCGTCGCGATGATCGCCGGCACCTACGTCCTGACGGACACGATCAACCGCTCGTTCTCGGAGGTCTTCGCGCAGGCGAACTCCGGCACCGACGTCGTCGTCGTGCCGCGCAGCGTCGACGAGGACTTCTACAGCGAGGCGGCGCCACTCGACGACCGGCTCGTCGAGCGCGTGCGGGCCGTTGAGGGCGTCGCGGTGGCCGCAGGCGGCATCCAGGGCGAGGTCTCGCTGCGCGATGCCGCGGGTGAGCGCATCGGCGGCGCGACGACGTTCGTCGTCTCCCTGCAGCCGGGCCCGCTCGACGCGTTCGCGTTCGTCTCCGGCCGTGCGCCGCGCGCGGCCGACGAGGTCGCGCTGTCGGCCAAGGCCTTTCGCGACGAGGGCCTGGAGCTCGGCGACACGATCAAGATCGTCGGACACGAAGGCGCGCAGCCGTTCCGGCTCGTCGGCAGCGCAACGTTCGGCGACGTCGGCACCGTCGCCGGGTTCCCCGCTGCCGTCGTCACCCTGCCGACGGCGCAGGCGCTCGCCGGCCGCCGGGGCGAGGTCGACACGATCTCCGTCGCCGGCCGCGACGGCATGGCGCCCGCGCGGCTGCGCGCGAGCATCGCCGGCGCTCTGCAGGGCGAACGGGTCGAGGTGCGCACCGGCGCGCAGGACGCCGCGCAGCAGACGGCCGACCTCGAGGAGTCCTTCGGCTTCATCCGCACGGCGTTGCTCGTCTTCGGCGGGATCGCCCTCTTCGTCGGCGCGTTCGTCATCTACAACACGTTCACGATCACCGTCGCGCAGCGCACGCGCGAGCTGGCGCTTCTGCGCACGCTCGGCGCGAGCCGCCGCCAGGTGCTGCGCTCGGTGGTCCTGGAGGCCGGCCTGATCGGCCTGCTGGCGTCGCTGCTCGGATTGCTCGGCGGCCTGCTGCTGGCGCCGGGGCTGCGCGGGCTGCTGAAGGTCATCGGCGCCGACCTGCCGGCGACGGCGTCGGTCTTCGCGACGCGCACGATCGTCGTCGCGCTCGCCGTGGGGGTCCTCGTGACCGTCCTGGCAAGCCTCGTGCCCGCCCTGCGCGCCACCCGGATCGCGCCGATCATCGCGCTGCGCGAGGGGCTGACGGCGGAGG
>DASYVZ010000129.1:0-2082 GCA_035936515.1 Solirubrobacteraceae bacterium
CGCGCTGCACGCGACCAACGACTTTCCGGAGTTCACCGGGCGCCTCTGTCCGGCGCCGTGCGAGTCGGCCTGCGTGCTGGCCATCAACGATGATCCGGTGGCGATCAAGCAGATCGAGCTCGCGATCGTCGAGCGGGCGTGGGAGGAGGGTTGGGTGCAGCCGCGACCGCCGCGGAAGCGCACCGGACAGACGGTGGCGGTGGTGGGCTCCGGACCCGCCGGCCTTGCCGCTGCCGCGCAGCTCAACAAGCGCGGCCACGAGGTGACCGTGCTCGAGCGCGACGAGGAGCCCGGTGGGCTGCTGCGCTTCGGGATCCCGGACTTCAAGCTGGAGAAGTGGGTGATCGATCGGCGGGTGACGCTGCTGGAGCGCGAGGGCGTGCGTTTCTGCTGCGGTGTGGACGCCGGTGTCGATCCGACCGGGGAGGACCTGCTGAGCAGTTTCGACGCCGTCGTCGTGGCCACCGGCGCTCGCCTGCCGCGCGACCTGGCGATCCCCGGCCGTGAGCTGGAGGGGGTCCACTTCGCGATGGACTATCTCTACGAGCGCAACCGTGCCGTCGCTGCCGAGCAGCGCGGTCGCGCGCCGTCCCCCGAGTGTGCCATCGCTGCCGCCGGACGCGATGTCGTGGTGGTCGGCGGCGGCGACACCGCGATGGATTGCGTCGCCAACCTGCACCGCCAAGGCGCGCGCAGTGTCACCCTCGTCGATATCTACGAGGAGCCGACCGGCCCGGCCGCGCGAGACATCGTGCCGTGGCCGGCCGCGCCCAAGCGGCTGCCCAGCACGTACGCGCTGGACGAAGGTGGCCGGCGCCTCGACCGGCGCAGCGTCACCGAGCTACTGGGCAGCGACGGCCACGTCAGGGCGGTGCGCGGCGTGCATGTCGGCCCGCCGCCGGACTTCGCGCCCCTGCCCGGCCCGGGCTTCGAGCTTCCCGCCGACCTGGTGCTGATCGCCATCGGCTTCGCCCATCCCGAGCACGACGGACTGATCTCACAACTCAAGCTCGACCTCGACCGGCGCGGCAACGTGCGCGCGCCCGTGTACGCGACCTCCAAGCCCAGAGTGTTCGCGGCCGGGGATGCCCGACGTGGGCAGTCACTGATCGTCAGCGCGATCGCCGACGGGCGCCGCTGCGCGACCGCCTTGAACCAAGCCCGGCAGCGCAAGGCGAACGGTTCTCCCTAACCGCGCGGGGTCAAGCCCGCCGCTGGGCGAGACGTCGACGTGTGCGAGCGGCGGTCTCCCACGTCCGCGATTACGCGGCCTGTCCGAACATGCCGGTGACCAGCTCGCGGCGGCTGTGGACGCCAAGCTTGTCGAACACCGACTTGAGGTGGTCCTTGACGGTGTAGGGAGAAATGAACATCCGGGCGGCGAGCTGTCGTGTGTCGAGCCCCTCGAGCACCAGGGCGACGAGCTCTCGCTCGCGGGCGGTGAGGCCATGGGCGCGGGCAGTGAGCGAGAGGATGTCCTCAGCACCGGCCTCGTGGACGCTGACCGCGATCGCGTTCGCGACGCCCTCCATGCGGGCGGCCTCGATGATCGCCCAGCGACCGTCGCTGGTCCGTACCCGCACGCGCGGGGGGCGCTTTGGATCATCGCCGTCCTCGGCGGCCAGCAGTCGTCCGACGACGGCGTACACGTGCGTCGGGAGCAGCGTGTGGTCTGCCTGCTCGCGAGCCTTCAGGAGGGTGAACCATTCCCGTGCGGTCTGGGTGAACCCCTGCGGCTGGAGGTCGTCGTCGATCAACAGCACACCGGTCTGACCAGCGTCGACGCCGCGGTCGGCCGTCGCGCTGACGCTGGCCCGCCGCAGACGGCGCGCCAGGATCCGTGCGGCCTCGCGCATGAGCTGGGAGTCCTCAGCGTCGAAGCTGGGCTCGTCGCTGGCGCGGTAGAGCTCGAAGGACGCCCAACACCCGTGGTCGTCGACGACCGCAGCGCGCAGTTCATCCCCGACCCCGGCCGGCTGCGCGCAGTCTCGCCAGCGGCTGGAGCGAGCAAGGTCGCGCTGGGTGGCGGCGCTGAGCACGCAGACCTGGTCGGCGCTGCGCGCCAGCACTGCGCGGCTGTTG
>DASYVZ010000130.1:0-6806 GCA_035936515.1 Solirubrobacteraceae bacterium
CGGGCACACTGTACGTGTGCCCGCCCGCAACCGGCTCGACGAGTACAAGCGCAAGCGCGACCCGCAGCGCACGCCTGAGCCGTACGCGGACGGCGACGGCGACGGGAACGGCGCGACCGCACCCGGTGCCGACGCCAGCGCGCGCTTCGTCGTCCAGGAGCACCACGCCACCCGGCTGCACTGGGACCTGCGTCTCGAGCACGAGGGCGTCGCCGCCTCGTGGGCGATCCCCAACGGGATCCCAGAGGACCCGCACGAGAACCGCCTCGCGGTGCGCACCGAGGATCACCCGCTCGAGTACCTCGAGTTCGAGGGCGACATACCCAAGGGCCAGTACGGCGCCGGCAAGATGCGCATCTGGGACCGCGGCACGTACGAGACCCACAAGTTCGACGACGCCAAGGTCGAGGTCACCTTCCACGGCGAGCGCCTCAACGGCCGCTACGGCCTCTTCGCGCTCAAGAAGCGCAAGGGCGAGGCGCCCGGCAAGGATTGGATGATCCACCGGATGGATCCGCCGCAGGATCCCGACCGCGAGCCGATGCCCGACCGCCTCGTGCCGATGCTCGCGAAGCCGAGCCCGCATGGCCTGCCGCCCGACGACGACCAGTGGGCCTACGAGATCAAGTGGGACGGCGTCCGCGCGCTCGCCTACTCGGAGCCCGGCCGGATCCACTTCGAGAGCCGCAACCGCAACGACATCAGCGCGGCGTATCCCGAGCTCAAGGCGCTCAACCGCGCGCTCAGCTCGCACCGCGCGATCCTCGACGGCGAGATCGTGGCGTTCGACGAGAACGCGCGCCCGAGCTTCGGTCGCCTCCAGGGACGGATGCACGTCTCCTCGGAGAGCGCGGCGCGCCGGCGGATGAAGGACACGCCGGTCCACTACGTCGCGTTCGACCTGCTCTGGCTCGACGGGCATTCGCTCATGGAGCTGCCCTACGACGAGCGCCGCGCGCGGCTCATGGAGCTCGAGCTGCAGGGAGCGCACTGGCAGACGCCCGAGCACGTCGTCGGCAACGGCGCCGCCGTGCTCGCGGCGAGCCTCGAGAACGGTCTCGAGGGCGTCGTCGCCAAGCGCTTGGACAGCCCCTATCTGCCGGGGCGGCGCTCGCCGTGCTGGCTGAAGGTCAAGAACGTCTGCCGTGAGGACGTCGTGGTCGGCGGCTGGCTGCCGGGGGAGGGCAAGCGGCGCGAGCGGATCGGCGCGCTGCTCGTCGGCATTGCGCAGGACGGGCGGCTGCGCTACGCCGGGCGCGTCGGCACCGGCTTCACGGAGGCCGAGCTCGACCGCCTGTCCAAGCTGCTCGAGCCACGCGAGGACTCGCCGTTTCAGGGCCCGCCCAAGCCACCACGGGGTGCCGTCTGGGTGCAGCCCACGCGGGTCGCGGAGGTCGAGTTCACCGAGTGGACGTCGGATGGGATGCTGCGCCACCCGTCCTACAAGGGGCTGCGCGAGGAGGCGCCGCGCTCCGCCTTCCTCGACGCCGGCAAGCCGCTGCGCGACGGCGTCGAGGTCACGGTCGGCGGGCGCACCCTCAAGCTCACCAACCTCGACAAGGTCCTCTATCCGAAGGTCGGCTTCACCAAGCGCGACGTCATCGAGTACTACGTCGCGATCGCGCCCGCGATGCTCGCCCACCTCGAGGCCCGGCCGCTCACGCGGGTGCGCTTCCCCAACGGCGTGGAGGGCAAGAGCTTCTTCGAGAAGAACTGCCCGTCGCACCGCCCGCAGTGGGTCAGGACGGCGAGCGTTCCCCTGTCGGACAAGACGGTGGAGTTCTGCGTCTGCGACGACCTGCCGACGATCGTCTGGCTGGCGAACCTCGCCGCGCTGGAGCTGCACACGCAGATGCACCGCGCCGAGGCGCTCGAAACGCCGACGATGATGGTCTTCGATCTCGATCCGGGTCCGCCGGCGACGATCGTCGAGTGCTGCCGCGTGGCGCTGTGGCTGCAGGGGATGTTCGAGAACCTCGGCCTGCAGGCGTTTCCCAAGACCTCCGGCTCCAAGGGGCTGCAGGTGTACGTGCCGCTCAACGCCCCCGGCATCACGTACGCGCAGACGAAGGGCTTTGCGCACGCGGTCGCCGACCTGCTGGAGTCCGCCGAGCCAGACCTCGTCATCGCGCGGATGAACAAGGACGCGCGCAAGGGCAAGGTCTTCATCGACTACAGCCAGAACGACGAGCACAAGACGACGGTCTGCGCGTACTCGCTGCGCGCCCGCGACCGCCCGACAGTGTCGACGCCGTTGGAATGGGACGAGGTGCGCGGTTGCCTCGACGACGCGGACGCGCAGCGGCTCGTCTTCGATGCCGCAGACGTCGTTGCGCGCTTCGAAGAGCAGGGCGACCTCTTCGCGCCCGTCCTGTCGCTCGTGCAGGAGATGCCCTCGCTGGGCTAGCTTTCGGCGGGTGGACCCCGAGCGCCTGCGGGCGATCCCCGTCTTCTCGTCGTTGGACCGCGCCACGTTGCACAGCGTCGCGATGTTCGCGAGCGAGTCGTCGGTGGCGGCGGGCAGCGAGATCGTCAGCGAGAGCGCCTACGCGCACGAGCGAGGATCGCCGGCCGGCGGGTGCCTAGCGGCGAGTGCGTCGCCTCGGCGAGAGGGGTAGGCGCGCCGGATGGCCGATGAGATGCCCGCGCTGGTCGCCGCGCTCGCGCTCGGCACGGTCCACCTGTTCGCCGCGCGCCTGAGGTTCCTCACGCTCGTGCCCCGCAGCCGCTGGCTGTCGGCGGCCGGCGGGATCTCGGTCGCCTACGTCTTCGTGCACCTCCTGCCCGAGCTGGCCGACGGCCAGGCGGCGCTCGAGGGCGAGGGCGGCGGCGGGCAAGGCGAGGCCGCGGCGCCTGCGCCGCTGCTGGAGTTCCTCGAGCACCACGTCTACCTCGTCGCGCTCGTCGGCCTGGCCGTCTTCTACGGCGTCGAGAAGCACTCGCTGGCCTCGCGCCGGCGCAACCAGGAGCAGAGGGGAGAGGACCGTACGACGGATGACGCCTTCTGGCTGAGCATCACGTCCTTTGCGATCTACAACACGGTCATCGGCTACCTGCTGCTGCGTGGTGACCTGGAGGACATCACGCAGCTCGTCCTCTACGCGCTGGCGCTGGGCGTGCACTTCGTCGTCAACGACTTCGCCCTCGCCGAGCATCACCGCGACGCGTACCGCCGCTTCGGTCGGTGGATGCTCGCGCTGGCGGTCCTCGCGGGCTGGCTCGTCGGCATCGCGACCGATGTCTCCGACCGTGTCATCGCGCTCGTCATCGCGTTCATCGCCGGCGGGGTGATCCTCAACGTACTCAAGGAGGAGCTGCCTGGCGAGCGGCTCGCGCAGTTCTGGCCGTTCGCGGCCGGCGCGCTGGCCTACACCGTGCTGCTCCAGCTCGCGTTCTGACGCCGCGCGCTCGGCGTGTCGGACCGGTCGCCGCGCGGGTAAGCACGGCCCGTGCCCGACGCGAAATCAGCGCGCACGGACGAACCGGCGCGCCAGCCAGGAGATCCGCCGAGCTGGCATGTGGAGCCAGCTCCCGACGGGCGCGGCACACCGCCCGAGGAGAAGCCGCCGATGGTTCCGCGCAGACCGTCGTTCTTCGCGTTCCTGCTCACGCTGCTCGCGCTGAACCTCGTGCTGTCGTTCGCGACCGGCGGGCCGCCGCAGCGCCAGCAGGTGCCCTACCAGCCCTTCTTCGTCGAGCAGCTCGAAGCCGGCAACGTCGAGCGGATCGCGTCGCGGGCGGATTCGATCGAGGGCGAGCTCAAGCGACAGGCGACCTACGACCCGCCCGGCGGGGCGGAGCCGGTGCAGGTCGCCGACTTCGAGACGCAGGTTCCCGCGTTCATCGACCGGACCGACCTGACGCGGCTGCTCGACGAGCAGAATGTGACGGTCAACGCCGAACCGCTTGACGACGGGCGCGGGTTCTGGACGAACCTCTTCCTCGGGTTCGGCCCGACGCTGCTGCTGATCGGGCTGTTCGTCTGGCTCATCCGGCGCCAGATGAGCATGATGGGCGGCGGAGGGATGCTCGGGGGGTTCGGCCGCTCGACGGCGCGGCGCGTGACCCCGAGCGAGCAGGATCGGATCTCGTTCGACGACGTGGCCGGCATCGACGAGGCCGAGAACGAGCTCGTCGAGATCGTCGACTTCCTCAAACGGCCCGACCGCTACACCAGGCTCGGTGCCCGGATCCCGCGCGGCGTGCTGCTGTACGGCCCGCCGGGAACCGGCAAGACGCTGCTCGCGCGTGCGGTCGCCGGCGAGGCGGAGGCCGCGTTCTTCTCGATGTCGGCATCGGAGTTCGTGGAGGCGATCGTGGGGATGGGCGCCTCACGTGTGCGCGACCTGTTCAAGCAGGCCAAGGAGGCCGCGCCGGCGATCGTGTTCATCGATGAGCTCGATGCCGTCGGGCGGTCGCGCAGCGGGAACGTCAGCGGGGTCAGCGGGGGCCACGACGAGCGCGAGCAGACGCTCAACCAGATCCTGACCGAGATGGACGGTTTCGAGGCCGGCACGAACGTCATCGTGCTGGCGGCCACGAACCGTCCGGAGGTGCTCGACAAGGCACTGCTGCGCCCCGGCCGCTTCGACCGGCGGATCGCCGTGCAGCCGCCCGACAGGGACGGCCGCGTGGAGATCCTGAAGATCCACACGCGCTCGGTCCCGCTCGACCCGGGCGTCGATCTCGCGCAGATCGCGGCGTCGACGCCGGGAGCGACCGGCGCCGACATCGCGCTGCTCGTCAACGAGGCTGCGCTGTTCGCCGCGCGGCGCGACCACGAGGCGGTGCAGCTGCAGGACTTCACCGATGCGATCGAGAAGATCATCCTCGGCGCCGAGCGTCAGATCGTGATGACCGACGCCGACCGCGAGCGCACCGCCTATCACGAGTCCGGCCACGCCCTCGTGGGGATGCTCACGCCGGGCGCCGATCCGGTGCGCAAGATCTCGATCATCCCCCGCGGCCAGGCGCTCGGGGTGACGCTCTCGACCCCGGAGACCGATCGCTACGGCTACGGGCGCAGCGAGCTGATCGCGAAGATCAAGGTTGCGCTCGGCGGCCGGGCGGCCGAGCAGATCGTCTACGGCGAGATCACCACCGGTGCCGAGTCAGACATCCAGAACCTCACGCAGATCGCGCGCGGCATGGTCGGCCGCTGGGGGATGAGCGAGGCGATCGGCCCGTTGGCGGTGAGCGACGGCCGCGAGGACGGGCCGCTGCTGCCGGGCGCCGCTCCCGTCTCGCCCGCGACGCAGCAGCTGGTCGACCGCGAAGCCAAGCGCATCGTCGAGACCGCCGAGCGAGAGGTCGTCGAGCTGCTCGAGCGCGAGCGCGAGCGCCTCGACGCGCTGACCCACGCGCTGCTGGAGCGCGAGACGCTCGACCAGCCCGACGCCTACCGGATCGCCGGGGTCGAGTTGCCGGCGGCGGAGGTCACGGCAACAGATCAAACGGCGCCTCGCGCGGCATGACGATCAGCGGGGAGGTGGCCGCACGGGCGAGGGCGGTGCTCGCGCTGCCGAGGAGCACGGCACCGCGCGGACCATAGCCGCGCGACCCGACGACGAGCAGGTCGACAGCGCCGCTTTCCTCGACGAGCACCTCGTCGGCCGCACCGTCACGAAAGCGGCTCTCGGCCTCGACGTCTGGCGGGATGGCGCCGATGGCGGCGTCATGCACCTCGCGCAGCTCACGCCGCATGACCTCGTTCGCCGACTCGCCGGGAAGCGCCGTCGTCGTGGCGGCACCGAACGCCAGGCGCTGAAAGACGGTGATGAGGCGTATCCGCGCGCCACAGGCCTGCGCGAGGACGACGGCGGCACCGACTGCGATCTGCGCCTCGTGCGAACCGTCGAAGCCGATGCCGATGCAGCGCAACGGCGAGGGCTTCTCTTCGCCGTAGCCACGCGGCGCTACGGCCACCGGGCAGGCGCCACCCGCCAGCAGCCGCTCGCCGACGCCGCCGACGAGCAGCCGCCCGACGAGGCCGCGGGTCGTGGAGCCGACGACGATGAGGCCGGTCTCGGGCTGTTCTGTCACACGCTGAAGCTCGCGCGCAGCGAAGTTCCCGGGGATGACGCGGGCGTCGGCGACCTCGAGACCCTCCGCCCGCGCGAGCTCCAGCAGCGTGTCGCGCGCTTGCGCGCGAAGGCTGATCAGCTCGGGATCCTCGGGGTCGTGAAGCGGATGGTGCGCGAACACGGTCACCAGGACGGCGGGCGCCCCGGTGGCGTCCGCCAGGCGGTGCCCGAGCGCGAGCGCGTCAAGCGTTCGCTCCTTCGAATCGACGGCGATGACGATGTTCTTCGGCACGGTCGCTCTCCCGCCTAGCGTTCGCGGTAGACGCGCTCCTCGTACTCGCACAGCATCCGCGCCGTGGAGTACGCCGGGATCAGCGTCCGCATCGACCGCTTGATGCGCGCGGTCCAGGCCTGCGGGATCCCCGCCTCGTCGCGCTCGTAGAACTTTGGCACGACCTCGCTCTCGAGCAGCCCGTACAGCTCACCGGCGTGGTGGGCGTCCTGAGCAGCTTCGTCGGGATCGACGTCGCCTGACAAGGCCCAGCCGTTGGCGCCGTCGTAGCCCTCCGCCCACCAGCCGTCGAGAACGCTGAGCTGCAGCCCGCCGTTGACGGCGGCCTTCATGCCGCTCGTCCCGCTGGCCTCCAGCGGCGGCCGCGGCACGTTGATCCACACGTCGCAGCCGCCGACGAGGCGCGCGGCGACGGCGAGGTTGTAGTCCTCGAGGAAGACGACGCGCTCGAAGGCATGCTGCTGCGCGCGCACGGCGAAGAGCTCCTGCAC
>DASYVZ010000131.1:0-2771 GCA_035936515.1 Solirubrobacteraceae bacterium
CCCCCGGCCGGGTCGCTCTCGCCGGCCTGGTTGGCGCCGATGACGACCGCGACCACGAGGGCCAGGGCTCCGAGCACGAGCAACACGTTGCGCATCCGGCGAGGAAGGGTGGCAGACGGTTCAGATCTTGTAGTCACATCCCCCGCTTTCGCTATCCTCTTTGTCGACGCGGGTGGAGGGCCCGTCTCCGCCGGAGACGCCTCACCCCGCCGCGCCGAGCTGGTCTCGGTGTCGGGATCGCGACGGGTTGCGAGCGCGATCCACCTCACGTTCGAGCAGGAAGCCGACCTTGGCTGATCCCACGCCAGTGGCCGTCGCGGCCACTTCCGTTCCCAAGCCCTCCGACATCAAGCGCGCGGAGAAGTTCACGCGCGAGTCGTTCGTGCACGCCGGCGAAACCGTGGAGGAGGCGCTCGCCCGCGGCACCGCGCGGCGGCGCGCGCTCGACGCCGCGCTGCTGGAGATCGACGCCGGGCGCAAGGTTCCCTCCACGGAGTGGCGGAAGCGCTACTCGCTCATGCTCGGCCTCGAGCGCGTGCTCTCCGACGACGAGCCCAAGCTCGCCGACGGCACGTCGCTGAACCCCCACCAGGTGGATGCGCTGTCGGGCACGCTGACGGCGCTGCTCGCAGAGGCCCAGCGCAACGGCGCCTCCGCGCCGGCGCCCGCTGCCGCGCCGGTGCTGGCGGTCGACGACGACGAGCCCGACGACAGTGACTTCGCGGTGGCCGGCGACGCGGATGACGACGAGGACGACGACGACGAGGACGACGAGGACGACGAGCCCGAGGACCTGTCGCCGCTCGACATCGAGATCGACATCGGCGACGACGACGACGAAGAGGAGCAGGAGCCCGACGAGGACGACGCGCCGGAGGGCGCGCTCGACGAGGACCAGCTCGACGAGGCGCCCGACGATCCCAACGCCCACAAGCGCTTCTGGTTCGAGCACGCGACCGGCGCCGGCAAGACCGTCGCGGCGATGGGCTTCGTCGACGCGTCGCGCACCGGCGGGATCCTGATCCTCACGCACCGCCGCAACCTCGTCGACCAGTTCCACGGCGAGCTGAAGGAGCGCGGCTACTCCGAGCGTGTGACGCCGGCCCTGCTCAAGGGCCAGGACGCCGCCAACGGCCCCGTCACGGTCGAGACCTACCAGTGGTTCGTGCGCAACGCGGGCGACATCTCCTCGGCCTACTCGATCGTCATCTGCGACGAGGCGCACACCGCGCTGGGCGAGAAGACGAGCGCCGCGATCCGCGAGTGGACCGGCCCCGTCTTCATCGGCATGACGGCCACCGGGGCGCTCATCGCACGCCACGTCACCGATCTGTTTCCGACGCAGACGTCGCGCTTCGATCTCGCGCAGGCCGCCCGCCGCGGCGTCATCTCGCCGCTGCGCTGCGTGCGCATCCCACCCGGGCCCGGGGTACGGACGATCGCCAAGGTGCCGTTGCGCCGCGGCGAGGTCGACGTCGAGTTCGACCAGGAGATGCTCGCGGAGCTGCTCGACCAGGCGCCGTTCAACTACGCGGTCGCCGACCTCTACAAGGTGCGCTTCAACGGCGTGCCGGGCGTCGTCTACGCCGCCGGCGTGCGCCACGCCTACAACGTCGCGGCGGCGTTTCGCGAGCAGGGCATGAAGGCGATGGCCGTCTCCGGCGAGACGAAGAAGCGCGAGCTCGCCGAGATCCTTGCCAGCTACGAGCGCGGCGACGTCGACGTGCTCGTCAACGCGCAGCTGCTGGCCGAGGGCTGGAACTCGCCGCGCGCGACGGTGTGCATGCATCTCGCGCCGACCGCCTCGAAGCGCATCTACCAGCAGCGCGTCGGCCGCGTGACGCGCCGCCATCCCGGCAAGGAGGCGGGCCTCGTCGTCGACTTCGTCGCGCCCGACACGAAGAACGACGATCCCGTCGTCACGCTGCACTCGCTGCTCGATCGCGACGTCTACCGCGGCGGCGCGATCGTCGGCGGCCCCGTGCGCCGCGGCCGCGGCCGGCGGGTGCGCGTCGAGCGCCGCGTGCTGCCGGTCACCGCCGACGAGGACCGCCGGATCGACGTCTTCGAGCGCGAGCTGTGGCGCATCGCCGTGGAGCACCTGCCCTACGGCGAGCAGATCCAGTGGGCGGCGCTGGCCGGCGCACGCGTCGCTCCCAGCGGCTGGCGCCGCGCACGCGCGATGCTGCACTTCGACCGCGGCGGCGAGTTCAAGCGCGCCTTCCTGCTGACGGCGGTGCAGCGCAACAAGAACCCGCAGCTGCGCATCCGCGCGCTGCAGGAGATCGCTGCGCTGCGCGATGCCGAGGCCTTCGACACCGCGATCGACGTCATCGGCACCTGGACGCGCGACGAGCGCCGCGAGGGCACGAAGGTCATGCTGCTGGCGCTGGCCGAGAAGCGCATCGGGCGCCGCGACCAGGCCAACGCGTGGATCTGGCGGCTGGCCTCCTACACGCGCGAGGTCCACGAGGAGTACGCCGTGCAGCGCTGGCCGGAGACCAAGCGCCTGCTCGGGCTGCTCGTGAACTCGTCGGGCGCCGCGCACGCGCGCAACGCGCGCCGGCTCGTGCACGCCGCGCGCAAGCAGGACCGCCGGTTGTCGGCCGCGATTCTGGCGGCCGCGATCGCCCACTCGCCCGAGGGCGAGGAGATCCTGCGCGGCGCGCGCACCCGCCTGGCGCGCAAGCCGAGCGCGCTGTCGCGCGAGCTGCTGCGCAACTTTCCGAAGGCCCGTGGCCCTGTCTCTTATACATATCTCCGAGCCCACG
>DASYVZ010000132.1:0-2927 GCA_035936515.1 Solirubrobacteraceae bacterium
GCACGGCGCTGGCCTGCGGGGTCGCGCTCGTCGCCGGCCTGCCGCCGCGCTCGAACGTCGGCACGCCGCAGTACTACGCGAACGGCCCGGAGGTGCCGACCGCGCTGCGCGCGCTGCAGACGATCGGCGCCTCGTCGCAGACCCTCGACGACGAGATCGACGAGCAGCTCGTCGGCATCGCGCGGTTCGTCAACGCACCCGCGGGCCGCACGGTGCTGCGCCGCGCCGCGCAGCGACTGACCGTCGCCTCCGACCTGCACAACAACCTCATCGCGCTGCCGGCGCTCGAGCGCGCCGCGCTCGGCGGGCCGCTGCTGTTCGCGGGCGACCTCACCGATCGGGGATCGCCCGTCGAACAGGCGCTGGTCGGGCGGGTCGCGCGCGCCGGGTCGCAGCTCGTCTTCGTCGCGGGCAACCACGACTCGGACGTGCTCGAGCGCAAGCTCGCGCGCGCGGGCGCGATCGTGCTGAGGCGCAGCGGGCGCCTGCGCGGCAACGGCACGACCGACGGGCGCATCGTGCAGCGCGTCGCAGGCCTGCGGATCGCCGGCTACGACGACCCGCTCAAGCGCCTGGCGATCGACGGCTACAGCGACAACGGCGCCAGGCACACGGCAGCTCAGCGGCAGCGCTTCGCCGACTGGCTCGAAGCCCTGCGGGACAGGGTCGACGTCGTCATGGTCCACAACCCGGGCCTCACCGAGGCGGCAGTGCAGAGTCTGCGCGACGACCCGCCGCAGGCGCCGCTCGTCCTCGTCCAGGGCCACACGCACGAGCCCGCGCTCGAGACGGCGGCAACGCTCACGGTGCTCAACGCGGGCTCCGTCGGCGGCGGCGGGACGGGCAAGCTGGCGGAAGCCGATGGCGACATCGGGCTGGCGCGGCTGACGTTCACCCGGCTGCCGGCGTTCGTGCCGCGAGCCGCCGATCTCGTCCAGATCGACCCGGGTGACGGCGAGGCCGTGGCGCGCCGCTTCCGGCTCGACCCGGATGCCTAAGGCCGCAACTTTGCCGTGGCCAGCCTGGTTGGTGACCGTATGCGCTCAAAGATCATCCTCCCGCTCCTCGCCCTCCTCGTCCTCGTGCCGGTCTCCCCGGCGGAGGCTCGCAGCTCGATCCGCGTGGGAATCGGTGACCAGAGCCCATCGATGTTCGACTCGCCGTACTTCCAGCAGCTGAAGATCAAGCGCACGCGCTACTTCGTGCCCTCGGACGTCATGCAGGACAAAGCCGAGCGCATGAAGGCGAGGGCGTTCGTCAAGGCCGCGCGCAAGGCGAAGGTCTCCACGCTGCTGCACATCTCTACGACGGATCTGCGTCCGAAGCGCGGCAAGCGGGTCTCGACGAAGGCCTATCGCAAGAACGTCAACCGGATCGTGCGCTACTTCCGCGCGCTCGGCGTGCGCGACTTCGGCGCCTGGAACGAGGTCAACCACAAGACGCAGGAGACGTGGAACAGCGTCGGCCATGCGGCCTCGTACTACAAGAGCATGTACCGCGCCGTGAAGCGCCGCTGCAAGTCCTGCGCGGTCGTCGGGCTCGACATCCTCGACCAGAAGGGCGCCGACCGCTACATCCGCAGCTTCTACGCCCGCCTGAGCCAGGCGTGGCGCAAGCGCCTGACGGTCGTCGGCATCCACAACTACTCCGACGTCAACCGCAGCCGCTCGCGCGGCACAGCGAAGATCATCAACACCGTGCGCCGCTACAACAAGCGCACGAAGTTCTGGTTCACCGAGACCGGCGCGCTGGCTGCCTTCGGCCGGTCCTTCCCGTACTCCGAGAGCCGCCAGGCGTCGCGGATCAAGAACATGCTCACGTACGCCAGCCGCTACAAGAGCCGCGGCGTGCAGCGCGTGTACTCCTACAACTTCTTCGGCCTGGAAGACGCCAGCTGCGGCAGCTCCTGCCGCTTCGACGCTGGCCTCGTCAACGGTGACGGATCGCCGCGGCCGGTGTTCTTCACCTTCAAGAAGAAGCTCGCGAGCTACTCCCGCTAGACGGCCGACCGGCCGGCGGGCCTCAGTCCGCCGGCGCGTCGGTCAGCGGCAGCAGCGGGCCGAGTCCCGAGATCTCCAGCACGCGCTCGATCTGGCGTGGTCCGCGCCAGATCGACAGTGCGGTGCCGGCCTGCTCGGCCTTGACGTTGGCGTGCGCGAGCGCGCGCAGCCCCGTGGAGTCCATGAACGTCAGCTCGCGCAGGTCGAGCACGAGCTCGGAGATCTGTTGCGCTGTCGCTTCGCCGACGGCCTCCTCGAGCTGCGGGGCGGTGACGATGTCGAGCTCTCCGCACGGGGCGATCTGCATCCGGCCTTCGCCTCGAACGACGCGCAGCTCGAAGGAGGGCACGGTCATCGCCGGCCGCTCGGACGCGTCTACAGGCCCGGGGGATGGCGGGCGACATATCCGCTCGTCGGGCGCATCCCCTTCTGCCAGCGCGAGCCGGAGGAGCGCGTGCCGCTCGTGTCGAAGCGCACGCCGGCCACGACCAGGAAGACATGGCCTGGATTGGAGTAGATCGTGATCCACTTGCCCTTGCCAGGCTTGCCCCAGCTCATGAGCGGCCCGGACGCCAGCGGCCCGTTCAGCAGGCCGGCGTTGGCCAGCGCGAACGAGACGGAGCCCGAGCAGTCATAGCCCTTGTCGAGCCACTTGCCGTGGCCGCCGCCCCACAGGTAGGGCGTGCGCGCGATCTGGTTGCCGGCCTCGATGATGAGGCGGACCTCCTCGGGCGCCTCGATCGGCGGCAGCGCGATGCCGTTCTTCAGCACGTCGGCGTTGGAGATCGCCGCGTCGCTCGTGGGGCCGCTGCCCTTCTTCTTCAGCCTGGGCAGCGACGCGGAGGCGCCGCGCGCCTGCGGCTCGTCGGCTGCGTTGGAGCTGGCGAGCGCCGCCGACGCGGCGCTCTCGCCGGCGATGGGCTCGAT
>DASYVZ010000133.1:0-4340 GCA_035936515.1 Solirubrobacteraceae bacterium
CCCCAGCACGATGCCTGCGCCGACGAGCGCGGCAGCCGGCCGCGGCGCCCCCAGCCGGCGGCCGAGCAGAAACAACGCCGCCGCCAGGGCGCCGGCGACGAGCGGCATGATCGACGCGGCGGCGGCGGCCTCGACGAGGTCCACGCGCCCGGTCAGCGCGCCGATCGGCTGCGCGAGGAGCACCGGCAGGACCGACAGCAGCGGCAGCAGCAGGCCGTACTTGGAGTAGTGCATGCCGTCGTCGCCACGGACGCCGAACTGCGGCGGCACCGCGAGCGAGCCGTCGTGGACGATCGACTGCGCGACGGCGAGCATCGAGTTGCCGTCGAGCACGGTCACCTGCGCCTGGCCGACGAGCAGGAGAAACACGGCCACAGCCCCGCCCAGCCGGGTCGCGACGCCGCGGTTGTCGCGCGCCGCAACCATTGCGGGCGAATGTACCCAAGCGCTGTCGCGGCCGTCGGTTCCGGTTGAATGGCGCGATCGGCGTCTCGTTTCTGATCCCGGCGTACAACGAGGCGGCGACGATCGGCGAGGTCTTGGCGCGGATCGACGCGCTGGGTCTCGACGCGCAGATCGTCGTCGTCGACGACGGATCCACGGATGCGACGGCGTCGATCGTCGAGGCCTACGGGGCCGACCGCCCGCACGTCGAGTTGTTGCAGCAGTCCCATCGCGGCAAGGGCTCGGCAGTGCGGTTGGCCGCGACACGCGTCTCGAAGGAGATCGCCGTCATCCAGGACGCGGACATGGAGTACGACCCGTCGGACGTGATCGCGCTGATCGCGCCGATCCAGCAGGGCGTTGCCGACGTCGTGTACGGGTCGCGCCTCAGCGGCGGCGCCCCGCAGCGCGCGTACATGTTCTGGCACCTGATCGGCAACCGCTTCCTGTCGCTGCTGACCGGGGTGCTGTTCAACACGACGCTGAGCGACATGGAGACCGGCTACAAGGCGTTTCGCTCCGAGGTGCTCGCGTCCCTGCGCCTGACACGCGACGACTTCGGCATCGAGCCGGAGATCACGGGCGAGGTCTGCCGGCACAAGCTGCGCATCTACGAGATGCCGATCTCCTACTACGGGCGCACGTACGAGGAAGGCAAGAACATCACCTGGCGCGACGGCCTGACCGCCGTCTGGGTGCTGTTCGCAGTCCGGCTGCGCCGCCGGTGACCGCCCGCCGCGGCGTGCGGCCGCTGCTCGCGCTCGTCGGGCTGGCGATCACCGCCGTCTGCATGTACATTGCGGTGCGCGGGGTCGACGTCGACGAGGCGGTCGCCGCGCTGCGCGACAGCAACCTCGTCTGGCTCGTCCCCGCGCTGCCGGTGTTCGCGGCGGCCGTCGTCCTGCGGGGGGTGCGCTGGTGGGCGCTCTACGACCGCGAGCAGCGCCCGCCGCTGCGCGCCGTCATGTACGCGCTGCTCGTCGGCTACTTCTTCAACAACATCTTGCCGGCGCGTGCCGGGGAGGCCGCGCGGGTGATCGCGCTGTACAGCCGGGCGCGCACCTCGCGCGCGGAGATCATCGCGACGGTCGTCGTCGAGCGCGTCTTCGACATGCTCGCGCTGCTGCTCATCCTCCTGTGCGCCTACCCGTGGCTGCCCGAGATCTCGTGGCTGCGCAACGCGGCGATCCTCGGCGCGATCGTCACGATCGTCCTCGCCGCGCTGATCGTGCTCGTCGTGCGCTACGACGTGCGCGCCGTGCACTGGCTGCTGCACCCGCTGCGGCGCATCCGGCGCCCCGGCTTCGCCGCGCGCGTCGAGTTCGCCGCGATCAACGCGACGCGCGGGCTCGTCGCCCTGCGTAGTCCGGTCATCGCCGTGCGCGGGTTCGCGCTGACGGTCGCCTCGTGGGTCGTGCTGGCGATCTCCTTCTGGATCCTGATGGACGCCTTTGCCCTCGACCTGCCGTTCGCCGCTGCGATCCTCGCCACGGTGGCGATCAACCTCTCGCTCGTCCTGCCCTCGAGCCCGGCCGCCCTCGGCGTCTTCGAGGCCGCGACGATCATCGCCCTGACGGCGTTCGACGTCCCGCACGCCGCCGCGCTTTCCTACGCGATCGTCCTGCACGTGCTCAACCTCGTCCCGTTTCTGCTCATCGGAGCCGTCCTGCTGGGCCCGGCCGCGCTGCGTCGCAACCGCTGACCGGCGGCGCCCCGAAACGCGTTTCGACATCATCAGGGGATGAACGACGAGCGCGACACCACCCGGGCCGCTGCGCCGACGAGCATCCGCGAGGCCGTCGGCGGACCGCTCGGGATCGCGGAAGCGTCGCTTCCCGCCGTCGCGTTCGTCGTCGCCTACACGGCCTCGGGCTCGGATACGAACACTGCCGCGATCGTCGCGGTCGCCCTCGCGCTGGTGCTCACGATCGCGCGCCTGGCCAAGCGCGAATCGCCCGTCCACGCGCTGTCGGGGCTCATCGGCGTGGGCTTCGCCGCGTTCATCGCGACCCGCAGCGGGCGCGCCGAGGACTTCTTCCTGCCGGGTCTGCTGGCCAACGCCGCCTACGCCGCGGCGTTTCTCATCTCGATCGCGGTCAAGCGCCCGCTCGTCGGGATCATCGTCGCCAACCTCGATGGCGAAGGACGCGAGTGGCGCCGCGACCCGCAGCGCGCCCGCGCGTTCGTCCTCGCCACATGGCTGTGGGCGGGGCTGTTCATGCTGCGCCTGCTCGTCCAGCTGCCGCTGTACCTCACGCACAGCGTCGTCGCGCTCGGCGTGGTGAAGACGGCCATGGGCCTGCCGCTCTTCGCCGTCGGCCTCTGGCTGACGTGGCTGCTCGTGCGCCGCCACCGCACGCCCGCGGCGGTCGCCGAAGCCTGACGGCGCGGCTGCAGCCGCCCCGATCGCGCCGAGACGGCGCCGGAAGACGAGCCGCAAGGAGCTGCTCGCCGCGGCGCTCGTCCTGTTGGTCATGGCGCTCTCGAACTAGCTTTGCGCCGCTCGCTCGAGGGGGCGCAGGATGAGCTGCGCCACCGCCTCGGGCTGGTCGAGCGCGAGCAGGTGATCCGCCGCGCCGATCTGCTCCAGCGTCGCGTCCGGGAGCTCGGCGTGCAGGCGGCGGGCGATCTGCTCGAAGTCCATCACGTCGCGATCGCCGTAAGCCACCGCGACCGGAACCTCGATCTCCCCCAGCCGCGTCGAGACCGGCGGATCGAGCTCCTCGGATTCGGCGCGCTCGCGCAGCTGCAGCTCGAACGCGTCGCGCTGCATGTCGGCGACGAGCGCCTGCACGGAGGGCGCGCTGCGTGCCGCCCACATGCGCACGTTGATCTCGACGGCATCCTCGATGCGGCCGATCTCCACGGCGGCCTGCTCGGCCTCGGCGTAGGCCAGCAGCTGCGCCGACGGCTCGATGTCGGGCAGCGCGGCGGCCAGCAGCACGAGCGACGCCACACGCTCGGGTCGCGTGGCCGCGAGCTCGAGCGCGACGAGCCCGCCGAACGATGCGCCGACGACGTGCGCGCGCTGCACTGCGAGCGCGTCGAGCAGGGCGGCGAGGTCGCCCGCGGGGGAGAACGCGCCGCGGCCCGACAGCGACCGGCCGTAGCCGCGCATGTCGTAGCGGATGACGCGATGGTGCGCGGCGAGTGCGGGCACGATCGGCTCCCACATGCGCGCGTCGGCCACGCCGGCGTGGACGAGCACGAGCGGCGCGTCGGCGCCGTCGCCGTCCGGCCGATCCGCCCACCACGCGAGGCGGGCGTTGCGGATCTGCGCAAACCCGCTCTCGCTCACTCGCGAAGCGCTACTCCCACTCGATCGTGCCCGGCGGCTTGGAGGTGATGTCCAGCACGACGCGGTTGACGTCGCGCAGCTCGTTGATCATGCGCGAGGCGATCTGCTCGAGCAGGTCGTAGGGCAGGCGCGCCCAGTCGGCGGTCATCGCATCGTCGGAGGTGACCGCGCGGATGACGACGACGCTGCCGTACGTGCGCTCGTCGCCCTGCACGCCCACCGTGCGGATGTCGGGCAGCACGCAGAAGGACTGCCACAGGTCGCGATACAGGCCGGCCTGGCGGATCTCGTCCTGCAGGATGTAGTCGCACTCGCGCAGCAGGTCGAGGCGCTCACGCGTGGCCTCGCCGCCGACGATGCGGATCGCCAGGCCGGGGCCGGGGAACGGCTGGCGCCAGACGAGCCGCTCGGGCAGGCCGAGCTCGGCGCCGACCGCGCGCACCTCGTCCTTGAACAGCGCGCGCAGCGGCTCGAC
Source organism: Solirubrobacteraceae bacterium (assembly GCA_035936515.1). Lineage (GTDB taxonomy): Bacteria > Actinomycetota > Thermoleophilia > Solirubrobacterales > Solirubrobacteraceae > CADCVQ01. The sequence continues at coordinate 4,218 of DASYVZ010000133.1, forward strand.
CAGCTCGAACTGCAGGTCCTCGGGCAGGCCGCCGACGTTGTGGTGGGACTTGATCGTCGCCGCACCGGTGCCGCCACCGGACTCGATGACGTCGGAGTACAGCGTGCCCTGGACGAGGAACTT
>DASYVZ010000134.1:0-3678 GCA_035936515.1 Solirubrobacteraceae bacterium
GTGCTCGAATGGCAGGTACCGAGGCGCTGGAACGCCTTCGAGCGCAATCGCGCACGGGCCTACGCGCTGGCGCAGGCGACGGCGGCCGCGTACGAGAACGTCGTCATCGGGCTCGACCTCGCGCGCAGGGGCGGCCCCGACACCAGGATCTTCAGCCCGTACGAGATCCCGAAGGACGGGGTGATGGGGACGGGGCACTGGGGCGGCGCGCGTGGCTACGTCAGCCACCACGTGCAGATCGACGGCCGCGTCATCCAGAACTACCAGATCGTCGGGCCCTCGACGTTCTCCGGATCGCCGCGCGACGACGCGGGCAGGCCCGGTCCATGTGAGGCGGCCGTGATGTCGACGCCGCTGGTGAGCTCGGACCCCGGCCAGCAGGGCATCGATGTGCTGCGCACGATCCGCAGCTTCGACCTGTGCATGTACTGCGCCTCCCACTGAGCTGCGCGCGCGGTTCGCGCTCGCAGCGCCTGGATGGTTTCGTCAGCCGTCGGTTGAATCCGATGCGGCGTCGGCTGGCAGCGCCTCCTCGCACGTGCGCACGAAGAACCCGTACATCCACGCGCGCTTGAGATCGGCGGGGTCTCCCTCGACGGGTTCCGTTCGGTCGCGCAGGAGCTCCTCGATCGCTCGTCGTGCGACATGGTGGCGGACGTGACCGCCGGGTCCGGGCACCTGCCAGCTCATGGCCTGCGGGTCGTCGCGGCTCGGCTTGCCGATCGGCTCGGCACGCGCGAGGTCGCCGCACAGCTCGGCGACCGCTTGATCCTCGTTTCCCGCGCGCGCGCGCGCGTCGCCGATCTTCCCGGCCACCCAGCCGGCTGGCTGGCGCGCGGGCTCGAAGAGCTCGACCTCGACGACGCGCGCGAGATAACCGCATACCCGCAGCGCCCGCTCCAGGGCGGGATCGTTGTCGCCGACGAAGCCATGGTCGGCGTCGAGCGCGGGCGGCGTGACGATGAGCTCACGAACGGCGCGACGCTCCTCGACCTGCTCGTGGACGGCCTCGACGAGCGTCTGCAGCAGCACGGAGGTGTTGACCGGGACGTAGCGGCCGGGGTCGGTGGGCATCTTCACGATCCTCCTATGCTGCGCATTATCGATCCTCCTATGCTGAGCATTATGGGTGTTGGCGCGCCGTGACCGGCGATTCGATTGTGCTTTCCGACCATCCTATGTGTACGATTCACACAGTGGTCGTTCCATTGCGGAAGGAGAACGCGGGCTGATGGCTGATAAGCAGAGGCTGCAGACGGTCCCACACGCGGGTGGCGTCTTCGGCGCCGACGTCGATCCGGGGCTCGGCGGGCTCGGCGGGAGCCCCGACGGGCCGCTGAACATCGTCCACGTCTTCTGGATCGCCGGCATGAGCTGCGATGGCTGCTCGATCGCCGCCAGTGGCGCCACCAACCCCTCCGTCGAGGATCTGCTCCTGGGCAGGATCCCAAACCTGCCGAAGGTCGTGCTGCACCATCCCGTGCTGTCGCCTGGCGCCGGCACCGAGTTCATCCGCCCCTTCCGGGCCGCCGTCGACGGCACGCTGGGCGCTCCCTACGTCGTGGTGCTCGAGGGCTCGGTGCCCGACGATCAGGCCTTCCCGACCGAGTACGGCTACTTCTCCGCGATGGGCGCGGGCGGCTTCGATCCCGAGTCCGAGACCGACCAGCCGAACCGCGTGACGGATTGGCTGTGGAAGCTGGCACCCGGCGCCGCCGCCTACGTCGCGATCGGCACCTGCGCGACGTGGGGCGGCATCCCCGCCGCGGCAGGCAACATCACCGGCTCGATGAGCCTCACCGACTTCCTGGGCAAGGACTACCGCTCCGCCCTCGGCGTCCCGGTCGTCAACGTCCCGGGCTGCTCGCCCGTCGGCGACAACTTCACGGAGACCGTCGCCGCCGTGCTCCTGTTCCTCCAGAACCTCGCGCCGCTGCCGAAGTTCGACGAGTTGGGACGCCCGGCGTGGCTGTTCGGCGAGACGGTCCACCGCCATTGCCCGAAGGCCGGCTACTACGAGGAGGGCGTCTTCGCGCACGAGCCGGGCGACAACGAGTGCCTGGTCGAGATCGGCTGCTGGGGCCCGGTCGTGCAGTGCAACATCGTCGAGCGCGGCGCGATCAACCACATGGGCGGCTGCATGGTCGCCGGCGGGGCCTGCATCGGATGCACGATGCCGGGCTTCCCCGACAAGTACAGCCCGTTCTACAAGGCGCCGCCGGGATCTACGATCTCCGGTACGACGTCGCGCATCACGGGTGGCGCGATCCGCCGCCTGCGGCGGATGTCGATGGCCACGGGCAACACCGAGCCGCTGTGGGACAAGGCGGGCGAGGTCCCCTCCGCCTGGGGAGCCGAGAGCAAGAAGAACCCGCTGCTCAAGGTCAACGCCTTCTTCTACAAGAAGCTGCAGTACAGCGGCTCGGTCAACCACGCCGAGCGCAACAAGAAGCAGCCGCTGCCACAGAGCCGGGACATCCTGCGCCAGAAGGGCATCGACCTCGACGCCAGTGTCCCCGTCCTACAAGAACACTTGGTCTCCCGGGAGGAACTGTAGAATGTGCTTCAAGAACCTGCCGATCGAGTTTGACGCGGCGGGCAACGCGACGCTGAAGTCCGGCGCCGCGAACCCGTACTCATACACGGAGATCCCCGCCCCGACGCCGATCGAGGACGACCCGTCGCGGATGCGCGAGCTGTTCGAGCGCAACGGCGCCGTGCGGCGCGTCGATTTCGACCCGGTCACCCGGGTCGCGGGCGCGCTGGCCTTCCATACGGTCGTCGATCTCGAGAACCGGCAGGTCCTCGAGACGGCGTCGATGGCGACGCTGTTCCGTGGCTACGAGATCATCCTCAAGGGCCGCGATCCGCGTGACGCGATCTTCATCTCCAGCCGCGCGTGCGGCGTGTGCGGCGGCGTCCACGCGACGACGTCGGCGCTCTGCCTCGAGATGGCGTTCGGGATCAAGCCGCCGCCGATGGGGGTCATCGCGCGCAACCTCCTGCTGAGCGTCGAGTACCTCTACGACCACCCGATCCACCTGTCGCTGCTCGCCGGCCCGGACTTCTCGGAGCCCGCGATCCGCGAGACGAACCCGGAGATCTGGGAGCGTGCGCAGAACACGCGCACGCGCGGGCGCGCCAAGCACGGCTACGAGTTCATGTCCGAGCTCATGACCGACCTGACGCCGCTGACGGGCAAGCTGTACCTCGAGGGCCTGCACTACACGCGCCTGGCGCGCGAGGCCTACGTGCTCATCGGTGGCAAGTACCCGCACCCGCAGACGGTCGTGCCGGGCGGCGTGAGCACGACGATCGACGCGTCGGATCTCAACGAGATCATGCTGCGCGTCGTCAAGTACTTCGACTACGGCCGCAAGACGGCGGCGATCTGGGACGACATCGCGGAGTTCTTCTACGAGGTCAACCCCAAGTACCGCGACATCGGCACCCGGCCCAAGAGCATGATCGAGCCCGGGCAGTGGGACGATCCCTACGCCTATGACGGCACGTACCAGAACGCCGACGACTGGGGCAGGCGCCGCTGGGCTCCCCCCGGTGTGATCGTCGACGGCGAGCTCGTCACGACGAGCCTGCAGATGCTCAACGCCGGCGTCGAGGAGTTCGTCGAGCACGCCTTCTACGAGGAGTGGACCGACGGCCAGAACCCGCGGTTCC
>DASYVZ010000135.1:0-3498 GCA_035936515.1 Solirubrobacteraceae bacterium
GAACGTCGAGCCCTGGGTTCCGGCGACGCTGAGCGTATGACAAGCACCGCAGCGCTCGACGAACAGCGTCGCCCCCTCGTGGTTCGGATCGTCTTCGGCGAGGTCGATGCTCTGCGAGGCGCAGCCGACGGTGAAGGCGGCGGCTGCGACGACGCAGACAACGATCAGTGCACGCGGGGCCATGGGCGGCGCAGATCATACGGAACAATGCCTTGCGCGATGTCTCGCCCGATCCTCCTCGCCGCCGTCCTGGCCATCCTCGCCGTCGTGCCCGCCGGCTGCGGCGGCGAGGACGCCTTCCGCACCGATCGGCCGATCCTGCGGCTCACGCTCGACGAGTACCGGATCGTTCCGCAGAACATCGTCGTCAAGCCCGGACGGATGAAGTTCGACGTGCGCAACGCCGGCCGGCACGCGACGCACAACCTCGCCATCCAGATTCCGAGAGGGCCCGACGGAAGGCCCGTCGAGATCGGCCGCACCGAGACGATGCAGCCCGGCGAGCGCGCGGAGGCGATCAAGCTGACGCTGCAGCCCGGCGAGTACCGCCTCGTCTGCACGATCGCCAACCACGACGACCTCGGCCAGTACGGCACGCTCGAGGTGCAGCGATGAGCGCACCGCCACCGTGACGACGCCGCCCGACGGCGCCGGCGCCGATCCCGCCCGCGTGTACCGCGACACGATCGGCCGCTTCGCCACCGGCGTGACGGTGGTGACGGCGACCGGCCCCGGCGGCCCGGCCGGCATGACGACGAACGCCGTCACCTCGCTGTCGCTCGAGCCGCGCCTGCTGCTCGTGTGCTTCGAGCTGCGCTCGCGCACCCTGGAGGTGGTGCGCGGCGCGCGCCGCTTCGCGGTCAACATCCTGCGCGCCGACGACGCGGACCTCGCCGCAGTGTTCGCCTCGAAGGTCGTCGGCCCGCAGAAGTTCGCCGACGTCACGCACACCGAGGAGCACGGCGTCCCGGTGCTCGACCGCGCGCTGGCCTGGATCGCCTGCGACCTGCTCGAGCTGCGCCCCGGCGGCGACCACGAGATCGGCATCGGGCGCGTGCTGGGCACGGGCTCCGGCGCGCCCGGCCCGCCGCTGGTCTTCTTCGGCGGACGCTACACGACGATCGCGGGCTAGGCGTGGCTGCCGCAGCCATGGCTGGGCGCGTCTGCGCGATCACCGGCGCGAGCTCCGGGCTGGGGCTGGAGACCGCGCGCGCGCTGGCCGGAATGGGCGCGACCGTCGCGCTGCTGTGTCGCAGCGCCGAGCGCGGCGAGGCCGCACGCGTCGAGATCGCGGCCGCTACGGGCAACCGCGACCTGCACGTCGTCGCGTGTGACCACGCGAACCTCGACTCCGTGCGCGCCGCCGCCGCCGAGCTGCTGGCGCGCTTCGACGCGCTGCACGTCCTCGTCAACAACGCGGGCCTGATGCTCATGCAGCGCCGGATCACCGTCGACGGATTCGAGGAGACCTTCCAGGTCAACCACCTCAGCGCCTTCGCGCTCACCGCGCTGGTGCGCGAGCGCCTGCAGGCGTCGGCGCCCGCGCGGGTGATCACGGTCTCCTCGATCGCCCACCGGGGCGCGCAGCTGGACTTCGAGGACCTGATGAGCGAGCGGCTCTACGACGGGCTGTACGTCTACGGGCGCTCGAAGCTGGCCAACGTCCTGTTCACCTACGAGCTCGCGCGCCGGCTGGACGGTTCAGGAGTGACGGCGAACACGCTGCACCCCGGACTCGTGCGCACCGGCTTCGGGCACAACAACGGGTCGGCGATGCGCGCCTTCATGACGCTCTCGCAGCTGCCGCCGCTCGCCTGTTCGCCGCGGCGCGGCGCGCGCACGCAGGTCTGGCTCGCCTGCGCCCCCGAGGTCGAGGGCGTGAGCGGGCGCTACTTCGTGCGCCGCCGCGCGCGGCGCTCGTCGCGGATCTCGTATGACGGTGACAGCCAGCGAAGGTTGTGGAGGGCGAGCGAGACCCTGCTCGGGGGCGAATGAGAGAACCGTGAGCGGCCGGCGACATGGATGGACGCAAGGCCAGGCGAGCACTAGCATCAGCGGCCAGCGGGAGTCACGTCATCGATCCGGAGGTCGAAATGCCCGCAGCGCGCCGTGCCCTGACCGTGCTCCCCGTCGCCGCGCTCGCGGTCGCGGCGACACCCGCGCAGGCGGCCCCGACGATCAAGACGATGCCGTGCGTCCCCTATGTCGAGGGCGAGAGCATCAGGATCCCGATCTTCGCCGACGGCTTCACCCCCGGCAGCCTCGTCAGGGTCTACACGAACACCGGCACGACGCCACCGCTGCTGCTGATGTCGGCCCCCGCCGACGCGCGGGGCGGGTTCGGAACGGAGGCGGCCCCGCCCTTGCCCTGGCCGCTCGACAGAAACGTGCAGACGTTCAACCTCTTCGGTGCGGACCGCAGCAACCCCGCGGCGCCGATCGTCGCGGCGTCGCAGTTTCGAATCGTGCGCTTCGGGCTGACGTCGAAGCCGGCCTATCCGAAGCGCCCAGGGCAGATCGTCACCTACACGGCGCGCGGCTTCAGGGTCGGCGCGCCCGTCTACATCCATTTCCGCTTCGGGGGCAAGACCCGGCGGTCGGTGAGGCTGGGCGTCGCACGCGGCCCGTGCGGGATCGTGTCCAAGCGCATGCGCATGCTGCCGACCAGGGCGCGCTATGGCAACTGGACGATGTACACCAACCAGAGGAAGAGGTTCTCCCGCAGCACCCGCCCCGCCTGGCAGAGCTCGTTCACGATCTTCCGCCGCTTCCGCTAGGCGATCAGCGCGGCGCGCAGCGCGAGAAACGCCACCACGAGCGCCGCGAGCGCCATCACGCCGATCTCGCGGCGCATGATCGCCAGGACAACCGAGCGCTGCGCCGCTTCGGGGAGGGTGCCGACCGCCTGAGCGTCGGCCAGGCCGCGGTTCTCGAGCACCTGCTCGGCCGCGGCGACCCGCAGCTGCTCGGCGATCAGCCCGATCGCCACGGGCAGCAGGGCGTAGAGCCAGTACAACCCGTCTTCGGGCGCATAGTTCGAGGCGAACAGCCCGCCCGCGACGAGGGCCTGGATGAACGCGAGCCCCTGCCCCGCGCGCAGCAGCGGCCATGCGGCGTCGCTGGGCTGCACGATCCACCAGCGCCAGCCGGCGAAGGCGCCCGCCAGCGCGTTGACCACAAGCACCGCCCATGCGGCAACGGCGGCGATCGTCGCCTCATCCACGGGGTATCCGAGCAGAGCGGCACATAGCTGATAGAAAGGAAGTCGTGCTCAACAGCTATCTACCGGCGATCGTCTTCGTCGGCCTCGGAACGGTGGTGGGCATCGCGTTCGCGGCGCTCAACGCGCTGTTCGGGCCGCGCCGCGCGATCCCGCACAAGACGGACCCGTACGAGTGCGGGCTGCCCTCCGAGGTCCAGCACGGATTCCGCTTCGGAATCAGCTTCTATCTCGTCGCGATGCTGTTCATCATCTTCGACATCGAGGTCATCCTCCTC
>DASYVZ010000136.1:0-11578 GCA_035936515.1 Solirubrobacteraceae bacterium
GGCTTGGAGGCCTTGATCACACGCCCGGCCGCGAAGCCGGCGGCGGCGGCCGCGGCCGGGTTCTCGCGCGCGACGTCCTGCGCGGTCTGCAGCAACGACTCGCCGTCGGTCTGCTCGAGATACTCGCCGGCCTGCTTGACCTTCTCGGCGGCCTGCTCGGCGACCTTCGCCGGCCCCTCCTTGCCCTGGCTGCGCAGCTCACCGGCAACGCCCTGCAGCGCCTCACCGTGTGAGCCGATCTGCTGGCCGACCTGCGTCGACTTCTCATCGACCTGCGCGGCCGCCTTCTCCTTGGCCTGCCCCGCGGCGGCCTGGGCGTGCTGCTTGGCCTGCCCGGCGACCTCTTGTGCCTTCTCCTTGGCCGGCGCGGCCGCCTGCTGCGCCTTGTCCTTAGCCTCCTGTGCCTTCTCGGCAGCCGGCGCGGCGGCCTGCTGGGCCTTCTCCTTCGCACCCTCCCCCGACGACTCCTCGACCGCCGGCGCCGGCGGCGGCGGCTCACCAACCGCATCCCGATCACCAACGAAATGCGGGGGCGGCGCCGACTCAACGCGCAACCGTTCCTCTGTCATGAGGCCTCCTCATGGTGGATCAAGCAGGACATCTGGGGCGTGCATACCGCATCTGGCGCAATCGAAACGTGCAAAAACGCACTATCGCGAGGCAGACAGCGGAACAGTTGGCACACGGCCGGGCGTTCGCGCTCATCGAGTGCTCGCCTGCGGGGTACGTTGCCTTCCGACCTGATGAGCCAGCCGATCCCCAACCGCGAAGACGACGGGCGCGCCGCGAGCGGACTGCGCGCAGACGCGCTGGCCAGCCGCGAGCGCATCCTTCAGGCGGCGCAGCTGCTCGATGGTGATCGACGCGTCAGCATGGTCGAGATCGCCGCCGCCGCGGGAGTCGGACGCTCGACCCTCTACCGGCACTTCGCGACGCGCCAAGCGCTGCAGCAGGCACTGCAAGAACGCCTGGCGGTCTCCGCCCCGACAAGCCGCGTGGCGACGCTGCCGTTTCGCGCCCCCGGACAGCTGGGGCGCGAGCGGCCGCTGGCGCTGGAGGTCACGCACATCCTCGACGAGGTACCCCCGCACCTCGTGGCCGATCAGCTCGTCGCCGAGGCCAGACGCGCAGGCGGCGTCGCCGTCGCGCTATACGTCATCGACATCGACGGCTCGCACCTGCTGCGCCTCGCCGGCTCCGAAGAGTTCCCCGACACACTCGCCAACCCGCCCGCGCTGGGCCCCGAGATCGTCCCCGAAGGACTGCCCACCTACCAGGACAAGCTGCGCCAACGCCTGCCCGGCTGCGTCGCTGTGCCGCTCTGGCTGCGCGGCCGCGTCACCGGCCTGCTGCTGTGCATGGGCAACCCAGCGGCACCGCTGGACGACATCGCCAAACAAGGCGCCGCCGCCCTCGAGCTCGCCAACGACTACACCGACTTCATCGAGGCCGCCCGCCGACGCAAACCGACAAGCCCCGCCGCCGAGATCCAGCAAAACCTCTTTCCCCCGCGCATCGTGCGCATCCAGGGCGCCCAGCTCGCCGGCGGCCTGCTGCCAAGCTACGAAGTCGGCGGCGACTGGTTTGACTTCGTCGACAACCGCGACGGCGCCTGGCTCGCGATCGCCGACACCGCCGGCACCGGCCCCACCGCCGCCGGCCTCGGCGCCTCCGCCCTCGGCGCGCTGCGCGCCGCACGCCGCAGCGGCCACACGCTCGAGCAGGCGCTGCTGGCAATGCACCAAACGGTCCGGCGCCTGGGAAACCCCGACTTCTACGTCAGCGCGCTCGTCGCCCGCTGGCGCCCCGCGACGCAGACGCTGACGTGGGTCAACTGCGGCCACCCACCCGCCTACCTCGCCGACACCGACGGCACCCTCACCAAACTCGAAAGCCCAGAGCACCCCGCGCTCGGAATAGGCGACGACGACCCCGACTTCACCCTCGCCCAGCGCGAACTGCGCTCCGGCGAGCGCCTCATCCTCGTCACCGACGGCATCACCGGACGGCGCACCGAAGGCGGCGGAACCTTCGGCACCGACGGCATCAAACACGCCCTCGCCGGCATCGAGAACCCGACCGCCTGCAGCACCGCCATGGCCGTACTGCAGGCCGTCACCGACTGCTGGCGCGAACCACTCGAAGACGACGGAACCGTCGCCGTCCTCGCAATCGACTAAGACCCCTCCCTCGTGCCACAGCCGACAAGACGAGCGACGCTCGCCGCGATCGACGACCGGATCTACCGCCTGTTTCGCTCAACGCTGCACGAACACGAACCGATCGAACGTGTGATCGCCGGTCTCACACGCGCGCAGAACTGGTGGGCGTTCGCAAGCCTCGCCGGCCTGATCGCCGACAACAAGCGCCGCCCGGCGTGGGCGCGCGCAAACGCCGGACTCGGCGCCGCGTGGGCCGCCACCAAGCTCATCAGCTGCAGCGTCGCTCGATCACGCCCCAACCTTCATGACTGCCAGCCAGCCCGCCAGAACAACGACCACCAGAGCTTTCCCAGCACCCACACCGCCGTCTCGTTCGCCGCCGCCGTCGTCTTACCGCCATTGCTGCCGCGAACGCCACTGATCGTCCTCGCGACCGCGACGGCAGGCGGCCGTCTGCTGCTCGGCGAGCACTACCCGTCCGACGTCGTCGTCGGCGCCGCCCTCGGCGCGGCCGTGGCAGCACCGTTCGCCCGCACGGTCGCGTCCAAGGCATGAGCCACACCCACCAGCACCACAACCAACCAGGAGTCTGATGCAGACATCACCACAGCCCGACCACGACAAACTCGTCGGCCTCGCCATCTGCATCACCATCGTCTTCAGCGTGTTCGCGGCCACCGTGCTGTTGCTGCTGTGAGGCAACCGCGGCTGCCGTTCGCGCCGATCGAGGCCCGACGGCTGGATTGTGTCCGGGCAAACAGACACCGCCGTCGAAGCTCGCGCGCTTCAGGCCAAAGCGAGCATCGAGGCCACGCGTGACGGCCGGTGCACGAACGCCATCATGAGCACCAAGCGGACGGTCTGAACGTCGGAGGCGATCATCCTCACAACCCAGCAGTCAGCGCGTGAGCGCGGCGCACCGCCGCACAAGCCGACTGGAACCCTACTGCGCTCGCCTCCATTTCGAGCGATGAGGACCGCGCACGCTGCTGCCAGCGCGGAAGCGCAGACCGCACGTGACCAAGCTTTCAGCAGCGTCGTCAGGCGCGTTGGATCTTGGAACGCCGCGCTTCGCGCCGCGTCGCCCGAGGGATTGAGACTCCGCCGCCTTTGCTGTGCGACCGCCCGGTTACGCCCAAGGCTGCCGGGTAGGTGACTGACCATGTTCAAGATCCTCCTCAAGGCCGAGCTGCCGATCCTCGTGGTCGCCGGCATCGTCGCCCAGAAGATCGTCGCGAAGGTCTGGAGGCTGATCTTCGACGACGACGTGCCCGACACCGCGCAGGAGAACGTCCGCGTGGGCCTGCTGATCCCGGCAGCGATCATTGAGGGAACGCTCTACAAGCTAGTCCGCATGGCGGTCGACCGCGGTCTGCGCGTGGCGGCCGCGAAATCGGAGGGGACGTGGATCGGGAAGACGGGCGAGGGCGAGTAGAGCGCCGAGGTCTACGCGGCTACCGCCTCTGTCAAGCCCTCAGCGCCGGGGCACTACGTTGCCCGAAGGCGACGCAGCGCGCGTGCCGGCGCACCCCCGGCGGGACGCCGCGCCGATGTCGATGCGAATCGGGTAGTGAAACTACAATGACCTGAGTTTCTCGGGCTTGTCGTAGCGAATCTCCCTACACGTCGCGCGCAACACCAGCGACTAACGCAACGGCGACTAACGCCTAGCGTTGCCTGTCGCGGACTTGTGGTCGGAACCCCACGTCGGGCGGGCTGATCCAGCTTCCGTTGACTTTGGTCAGATCCTCGTCGGCCGCCCCACGGGCGACGGCGCAGCCCTTTCAGACAAAGATAGGGACCTCATGTTCGCGCAGCTTGGCCAGCAGCTCGCGCGCCGGCGGCAACCCGATGCCCTCCATGCGCTGCGCGTTGTCGGCGATCACCAGTTCGGCTGCATCACCGCCGAGGATGATCGTGGTCTTTTGCCCGACCTCGACTGAGCCATTGGCCGCCAGGTGTAGCGGGATCGAGGCGCGCGTCGGATCAGCCGTTCCCGCGCTCCCGAAGTAGGTGATCTTCATGCTCGCTGGTTCATGTCGCTCATGCTGACCCTCTCAGATTGCAAGTCCGCACGCCACAGGAGCGTGCTCCTGCGTCCCGCGCAAAGCGGAGCATGCCGGCGGCGGGCTTGCTCCCATCTGCCTGATAGCTCGTCGTGCGCGAGGTGCCTCCGCACTAGGTGGACGCTTCTACACAGCCCTCAGCCGGCTCGCGAGAAACGCGGTCCCGCCAGGGAACCTCTGGCGGGACGAGCTTTGTCGCCGAGAGCGTCGCAATGCGCGACAACCAGCGCTCTCCGTCGCTGCTGCAATCACACGCGACGCAGAAGCGGCTTCAGCGCCTTCAGGCTCGTCGCCGCAGGAAGCATGGCGAAGCGTCGAGCGGGTTGTCTACGGTCAGGCTATGCATTTGCCTCGCCGCAAAGACGTGCGCGCACCGCCGAGCGGGCAGCCGGAAACCAGCCCAGAGCGCGGTCCGAGCGGGACGGGCTTCGGGACGGAGGAGCGCATCGAGCGCCCGCGGATCGTCGTTTTCGACGCGCCGTCGGTGGCGGCGGCGCTGACCGCGCAGAGATACACCGTCGCCGCCGGCACCTTCGGACAGCCGTTCAGGGTCGAGAGGAGCGATAAGTACGTGGCGCTCCCGTTGCAAATCGAAGCTCCTGGACTGTCGGAGGCCGACATGGTCATCGTTGACCTCGCCAGCGGCGACCCGGTCGATGAGCCACCGGAGCTCGATTCGCCCGCGCCCGGCGTCGAGGTCATGTGGTCGTCGATGCGCAACGGCGAGGTCGACCCGCGTCCGTACGGCATGCACATCGCCGCGCAGTATGTGGACCGGATGCTCGAGCACGGCGGTGTGCTCATCGCCATCGCGTCGGCGCGGTTCAGCGAACCGTACGTCCTCGCCGAGGTCGAGCGTCGGGCCTATGGCAGCGGCATTGGCTACAGCACGGACGCGACGCTCGACAACTGGGGCGTCAGCCGCGAGTTGACGTCCTTGAGGGTCGAGCCAGATCACGGGCGCGAGATCTCGCCAACCGACGAGGCGATTCAGCTCGGTTTTGGACCTTCGATGTGGAAGGGGCGCTTCACCTGTACGTTTGAGCCTTACGGGAGCGACGCAGAGCGCTGGATCCCGCTGGCGGGCAACAAGTACGGCAGGGACGTGGCCGGCATCCTCGCTCCGCGCAAGGACACGCGTGAGGGGTGGGTGATCCTCCTTCCCCAGGTCGACCGGATCGACGAGCTCGTGGTCGACCTCGTGCAGTCCTTCCTGCCCCGGATCGCGAGCCAGATCTTCACCATAGGCGACGACTCCGCGTGGACCGACGATCCGGCCTACGAACACCACGACGTGCGCGCGCTGCGCGAGGAGGCCGCCCGGATTCGTCGTGAGGCGGAGGCCGACGCTCTTGCGGTCGAAGCGAGGGCGCGACGGGTGCAGCAGGCACAAGCCCACCTCCACACCCTGCTCACTGGCACCGGTGACGCTCTCGTCGATGCGGTCATCAGGACCCTCACCGGGCTTGGCTTCACGGCAGTCGTTGACGTGGACGCCGAGCGGCACGCGTCGGGCGATAAGGGAACCAAGCGCGAGGACGTCCACATCGTCCTCGGCGGCCACCCACTCGTACTCGGCGAGGTCAAGGGCATCGACGGCACGCCCAAGGAGACCAACGCGCTGCAGGTCTCAAAGTACCTCGCGCCGCGGATGCGGGAACTCAATCGTACAGACCTGCACGGCCTGTCCATCGTGAATCACCAGCGCCACCTCCCGCCACTGCAGCGCACCAAGCACGTCTTCCAGGGAGATGTTGTGATCAACGCTGAGGAGCAGGGCATCACGCTCCTAACCGGGTGGGAGCTCTTCCGCCTTGCACGCAACGCCGCCCGGCACGACTGGCCGTTCCAGGCCGTGCGGGGCTTGTTCTATGTCGACGGACGGCCGGACATCATCCCCGCGCACTATCGGCCGATCGGGACCGTCGACAAAGTTTGGCCCCAGGCCGGCGCGTTCGCCGTGACGCTGGCCAGCCCGGTCCGTGTCGGTGACCGTGTCGCGCTCGAAGGGCCGGTCGACTTCGAGGAGTTGCTAGTCGAGTCGATCAGGCTCGATGACACCGCGATCGATCGCGGCGAGCCCGGCCAGCGGGTGGGCGTCAAGCCGGCCGAGCCCGTCGAAGGACTCAAGGAGGGCATGCGCATCTTCGTCGTCGACCTAGACAACCCGTTTACAAGCTGAGCAACCGCCAACAAGTCAACGCGACGCCTGAAGCGGCCGGGATCGGCGCCTCGCGCCCCTCGAGGGCCGTGACCCACCCGGCTGCACCGGCGGCGGTCACAATTCAGCACGAGGAGCGCCTGAGGCGACGCGCTTTGCCCGCCGGGCCGACGAACTCGCGCTTCCGCTTGATGCGAACCCAGTGTTCTCGACGAGACCAGCGCGGACTACTACTACTCGTCCAAGGGAGAAGTGCGGCCGGAGCCGCGCCTATCGCTCGCTGCACGCGGAAGGAGCGGTCTCCCGCTCGGCGAAGGCGGCTGCTCCATCGCATGCACGCCCCGCCGGGAAGCGGAAAGACGACGCTCGCGCGGATGGTCGTCGGGTAGGCGCGAGCGGCGTTCGAGGAGCTCAGGCGGTGCGGCCCGGACGCGCCGACTGCGCGCGGTCGCCCGCGACGCCCACCGCAGGCGCGTCGTGCCGCTTGCGGCGATACGCCCGCGCGCTGGCCTAACTTTCGCGGGGACCGATGAGCCCTTCGGCGAGTTACCTACAGGACTTCCTCGAGGACACGGCGTTCGAGCGGTACGTCCTGGAGCGGGCGCTCCCCTTGGTTGCACCAGACGCCAGTTCGACGAGCGGCACCTATCACGTGGCGGATGATCGGATGGAGATCGCCCTCGCGGTGCACGACACGATCGGCATGACCCTCGATCAGGCGGTAGAGCGTCTCGGCATCCGACCGCTCGTTCTCGGTGCTGCGTGGAAGGTCGTCGACCTGCTGCTCGAGCACGCACTCCCTGCCGACGGTCACCAACCCCGTGACGGGCGGCGGTGGCGGATCGACGAGAAGATCAGGCATGCCGCGCTCGGACACGGACGGGCGATGCCGCTCTCGACGGACACGGATGTCTGGCCCCGTCTGATGAGCGCGTACGTAGCGCTCGAGCAGGTGCGCCATTCGCTCGTACACCGCCGGGCGACTCTCGGTCCGGCCGGCGAGATCGTCGGCGTCGATCGCAACGGCGTCCCGCTTGTACCCCTTCGTCCAGCGGAACAGGAGGACTTTTGTCGGGCGGTGCAGCGCGCCGTCAACGCGCTGACCTCCGGCGCGATGAACGCGCGCGGCCGGAACGCGCTGCTGTGGCACCTTGACCGCATCGGCAACGTGACCGGCCTCGCGTCGGCGGGTGCGTACGAGCCCCAAGACCGCGTTCCGCGCATCGAGCTTCGGTTGGATCTCGCGCAGGACGTCGACTGGCCCAAGATCAAGGCGAAGCTGAGCAAGAGCTTCGGGAGCGAGGTCGACATCGTTCTGGTCACAGCGACCGGCGATCGGCTCTTCGCGCACCTCGAGGACGCTCCTGACGAGGAAGCTAGGCTCGACCTCGGCGACCCGCCCCCCTGGGTCATCAGGCTGACCGACAAGTAGAACAACTCCGAGCATCGCTGGCCTGTAAGCAGCGGGACCCGGTTGGCCACGGCCACCGCACCTACGGGTGCGTGCCCTCGAGCTGCTTTAGCTCCTCGGTTGGACGACGACGGGAAGCGGGGCGACGCGCTGACGAGAGCGCTGGAATGCGCGAGGAGGGGCTCTCCTCGCGCGAGGGAGCGCTACCCGCAAGACGGAAGGATGAGGGACAAGCGGGTACGACTCGCCCATGGACGAATCTCCGGATGCTTCGCAACAGCCGCCCGTTCCGCCGTCACCAGACCTGCCGGCAGTCCATAGCCCGCCGACTGAGGAGATACTCGACAGCGTCCCGTCCGAACAAGACGTCGTTGCTGAGGCACAATCCGCTACCGACATCGTTCGCGAGCAACCGAGCGTCGACGACATCCTCGGGCCTGATCGCCAGTAGCGTTTGCCGAGCGCGGGCGGCCTGCTGGCGGGTAGAGCGCACCTCCTCGCGCAAGGGAGGGCTCTGTGTACGCGTCGAAGTCGACGCGAGAGTCCCGGTAGCGGTTCGGCTGTTGAGACCGCGCGGTTCGCGTTCGCAAGCTGCACGTCGAGATCAGTAGCGGTGCCAGCGAGCTCGCTTCAGCCGCCGTCGCGGTTAGACGGCGCAGGTGGGTCGGCGGCATCGTCGAGGATGACGCGCAGTGAGTCGACGCGTTGTTCTGCCAGTCGCCCGCGCGCTCTGAACTGTGCCGGCGTCAGCGGCGCACTGCGCGCTAGGGCGCGTGCCTCCGCGCGTGACAGGACACTGAGGTCCGCGCGCGAGCGAGGATCAGCTCCCCGCCGCGTGGCCTGATCGCCTCGTGATCTCTCGTTCGCCATCCGAGCCCCTTCTGTCTGGAGTGGCAGCCCGTGTGGTCGCAGCCTTCCGCTCGCGACTCGCCACAGGCCCGATCAGCCCCGACACTACGCTATGTGTCAAACACATAGACCTTCTACAGAGTGTCCTGAGCTCATCGCAACTGTGTCCGATCCTCGGCCCCACGACAGCCTCTGTCTTGCGCAAAGATCGCGTGCGTGGCCGTCGAAATCTTCCGCTTTGACGACGCCGGCTATGAGGCCTGGCTGCGCGCCCATCGCCACGACGGCTACGTCGTCAACGCCCGCCAGCGCATCACGCCCGCCTACCTGAAGCTGCACACCGCGTGGTGTGATCACATCAACACGCTGCGTCCCCCATCCGCGACCTAGACGGCCGGCACCTACGTCAAGATCTGCTCGACCAGTCGCAGCGCACTTGAGCGCTGGGCACACGACGAGCTCGACGGGCAGATCCAACACGGCTGCTACTGCCTGTCGACCCCCATTGGGGGCCCTTCGCCTCAAGGACACAGCTCGAGCATCCGCTGCTAGTTGCGTCTCTGCGGCAAGCGAGGCGTCGGAAATCCTTGCTACGGCCCGGACGGAGCTGGCGTCGGCCGGCTCCTCGCGCTCATGGAAGCCACATCGGGCGGTTCGGCCCGAAGCTCGCAGGACAGCTACGCGCAGCCAACAGCCCGCTGACCGTTCGCCTGTGGGACGGCGGCATCAACGTTGAGCAGGTTGACCGGCGGCCGGTTGGCTCGAGGACGAAGCGGCCCCGGGAACGCGGGGCTCGGTCGCACTCGCGTCTTGTCTGGATCCCCACACCCATGTATCGGCAACGGCGACGCCGACCGTGACCCCCAGACACCGTGAGCGGCGACGCGCTTGCCGGCGAGGATGCTGCGCATCAATCACGCTGTCTAGGTGCAGACGGATACGACGACGAAGGTGCATGCCGGGCGGATGTACTCAGCCTGGCAACTCGAAGTGTCCTTCGAGGAAGGCCCTTGCGGGCCCCGCTCTCGCCTGAATGCACGTGTCCTCGTCCCGCCGCCGGTCCTCTACCGGCGCAGCACTCGCGCGCGTGCGCGCGTGGAACCACAGTCGTGCCGTCCCGCAGACGAATGCTGAACGGGCGATGCGCTTCTCGATCGTGAGCAAGTCGCACGTGTTCAGCTTTGCGCTTGCTCTCATCGGACTGGCGCTGTTCTTCAGCTGGGCCGCGTTGGTCGCAAGCTCTCACGGCCCGTGCACCGGCGCCGGCACTGTGCTCAACGCGATCCAGCTCTCGACAGCAGCGGCAGGCCTGGTCGCAGCCATCGTCGCGGTTATCGCCCTTTTTCGTGCTCGATGGCGCAGAGCTGCGTGGGCCGCCGGCGCGCAGCTGCTGCTCCTCACGCTGTGGTTCCTGCTCGTCTTCGCGGTCTGCCCTGGATAACGGCAGGTCGCGGTCGACCCCGCTCAGCGCCTGATCGATCGCCCGATGCAAACCGACATGCCGCCGCGCATGAGCCACGTGCGATAGCCGCTCTCAACTGTCGCCCGTGACGGCGCCCGGTTGCGGTTCGCCTGCGGGACGAGCTCTGACACCGAAAGGCTAGGGGCGCCACCGGAATCGTCGTCCAGTCAAGTGTCGCTCAGGAGTGTCCGGGTCCGTCCCGTAATCAACAGGCTTGGCACCAGACAGACCGTCAAAGTCCGGGTCCCGCCGGGTTCGTTTGCGCGACGTCGGCGCCTGCGCGCGACGAGTCCGGGGACGCCCCCGCCTAAGTGCGAGTCCCAGGTCAGCGCCACTGCGAATCGACCGGTACTCACACCGACCTGCAGGACCCGGCCACTCCGGCCCCAGCGGAGCCGACACGGCCAAGCCCGATGCAGCACCTCCGCTCCCTGCGAGGCCAAACCTTCACCGGCTCTGCGGCGCCAAATGCCAGGCTCTAGCTCTAGCTCCGTTGCGGGGCCGGGCCCGGCTCCACCCCGGTGCAGGCGCCGGAGTGCCGCTTCGCCTCCATGCGCTACAGGGTGCTCGCGCGCCCATGCTGCGCTGTTCTTGGAGTCCTTGATGACCTCGCCGCTATCAAGGACGAGCACCGGTACCTGACTGTCGCCGGTGAGTCGTCTGACCTCCTTCCGGCCGCGCGTGATGTCTGGCAGCATCTGGGAGCCGTAAACCGTCACGACCTGCGGAGAATGACCTGCACTTCTCAGCGCGTCGTGCGCGATCTTACAAGGGTGACGGTTCGGCCCCCACGGCGCGCCGGGCCGAGGACACGGCATCGGGAAGGTTCCCCAGCAGACGTAGAGCTCCATCGTTCAAGTATCCGACGTCGGTTGCCGTCAGAACGAGGAACAAACTGCTGAGCCGCGCTCGTCCCCAACGGTTCCGATGCGCCTGTGGTGGTCTGGACCACCCTCGGAGGCCGCGCCGCCGAGGTCCTTCTGTCGGCTGAGCCTGCGAGGTAGCCGCGTCGGTTGGGCGCGGCAGCGGCGACGCCGGCCGTGGTCGAGAACCGTGAGCGTCTCCCCCAGCGCCGACTCCTCGTAAACCAATGCGTGGTTGTTGGCCAAGCCGACCGCGCGGACGTTCAGCTGGCGCAGCTGCGCCGTCGACGAGCGCAGACCGCGAAAGAAGAACGGCTTGTGCGGAACTCGGCGCGTCGGCCGCCCGCCGATCGCCAGGCAGCAGTCAAGGTTGGCGATCACAAGGCCAAGCGACGCCGTCAGCGCCAGCAGGCGCTTCCGCCCCAGACCGCGAGGCCGCGCTCTCGTTGAGCCGCTCGGCAACGCCGCGGCCCAGCATGACCTCACCAAGCACGCCGACGCTCACCATCATCGACCGATCGCAACCGCCGAGGCGCGGCAGCGGGCCGGCCCACAGCGCGGCCGACCCGCAGCCGGGCGCGTCAGGCGCCTGTCGGTGCGGCGG
>DASYVZ010000137.1:0-5980 GCA_035936515.1 Solirubrobacteraceae bacterium
ACGCTTGACCGGCAGCGCGTGCGTCTGGCGCAGGTCAGTCAGCAGCCGCTGCAGGCGGTCGAGCCCGGCGCCGGCCTCCGTGTACTCCATCGCCTGGCGCATGAACGCGTCGAGGTTGAGGTCGTCGGCCTTCGCGCCGCCGGTCATCGTCATGAGCATCTTGCAGACCGCCCGCGGGTCGCGGGTGACGATCGCCGCCGCGCGATCGCAGGTGAGCTCCGTCGCGCGCGACCACTCCAGCAGCGCGTGCTGGACGGCCAGCAGCGGCATGCCCGCCACCATCGGCAGGCGCTGGCTGCCGATCCGCAGCAGGATCTGCAGCGCGGTCCGGTAGAGCACGTGCTCGGAGAGGATGTGGCCGACCTCGTGCGCGATGACGGCCTCGAGCTGCTCGGCGTCGAGCAGGTCGACGGTGCCGCTGTTGAGCACGAGGATCGGCTTGCCCGCCCCGACGGCCATCGCGTTGGCGATCGGCTCGGCGGTGAGGTACAGGGCGTACTCCTCGGGCATGTCCAGGACGCTGAGCACGTGCTGGTAGCGCGTCCAGATCTCGGGCAGCTGGTCGGTGCCGAGCCGGACCGAGGCGCCGAGGTACGTCTGGCGCAGCGCCCGCTCGTAGCCGAACTCGATGAGCTTGCGCACGACGTAGTCGAGCATCGGGATCGACGCGAGGGCCGCTGTCGCCGCGCGATCGGCCGGATGCTCGTAGGCCTTCGGGGAGATACCGGGCAGCCGGTAGGCCTCGGCGGGCGTCGACACGCCCCTCAGCTTAGTTCACCGGCCCTCCGGCGGGGTCATCTCCTAGACTCGGCGGCGATGCGTGCCGCGACGATCCGCGACGGCAAGGTTCTCGTCGAAGAGCATCCGGATCCCGAGCCGGGAACCGGCCAGGTCCTCGTCCGCGTCCGCGCGGCGGGCGTCAACGGCGCCGACATGATGCAGCTGCGCGGGCGCTACCCCGCGCCGCCGGGCTCACCGCCCGACATCCCGGGTCTCGAGCTCGCGGGCGAGGTCGTTGGTCTCGGCGCCGGCGCGACCCGCTTCGCGGAGGGCGATCGCGTCATGGGGATCGTCGGTGGCGGGGGGCAGGCCGAGCTCGCGGTCGTCCACGAGCGCCAGCTGACGCCCGTGCCCGACGCCGTCGCGTTCCCCGCCGCCGGCGGCCTGCCGGAGGTCTTCACCACCGCTCATGACGCGCTCTTCACCCAAGGCGCTCTGCGTCCGGGCGAGCGGCTGCTCGTCCACGGCGCGGCGGGCGGCGTCGGCACGGCCGCCGTCCAGCTCGCCCATGCCGTCGGCGCCCGCGTCACCGCGACCGTCCGCAATCCCGATGCCCGCGACGCCGTCGAACAGCTCGGCGCCGATGACGTCATCGAGCCCGACGGCTTCGAGGAGCGCGGGCCGTTCGACGTCGTCCTCGAGCTCGTGGGGGCACCGAACCTCGCCGCGAACGTCAAGGCGCTGAACGACGGCGGGCGGATCGTCGTGATCGGCATCGCCGCCGGCGCGAAGGCCGAGCTCAACCTCGCGGCGCTGATGGCCAAGCGCGGGCGCATCATGGCCTCGACGCTGCGCGCCCGCCCGCTCGAGCAGAAGGCGGCGACGGCGCGGGCGCTGGAGCGCGAGGTGCTGCCCGGCTTCGAGCGCGGCACGCTGCAGGTGCCGGTCGCCGAGACCTTCGCTCTCGCCGCCGTCGCCGCCGCCTATGAGCGCTTCGCCGCCGGCGGGAAGGTCGGCAAGGTCATCCTCGAGCCCTGACCGGCGGCGTCAGAACCCCCGCCCGGATGTCATGACCTACCGCCGAGAATTTCCCGCCGCTCCGGAACTGGTGCCGCCCGGACCTGTCGTGCGCGGCGCGCACGCCTGATCTCGCCGTCAGTCGGGGTGTCCGGAGCCGTGGTCTCCGCCCTTCATCGAGTCGCCAGATGAGCCGGAGTCGCCCAAGTGCTTGCGCATGGCGCCGATCTCGCGCTGCTGGGCGTCGGAGATGTTCTGGGCGAGTTCCCTGAGCTCGGGGTCCTCGCCGCTGGCGAGCTCGACCTTGACCATCTCGACTGCGCCCTGGTGGTGGGGAATCATCATCTCGATGAACGCCCGGTCGAAGTTCTTCGCGTCCTTCAGCTCCGAGGCGTCGTGATCCATGCCCTTCATGTGCTCGGGCATGTCAAGCGAGCCGCGCTCGATCCCGGCCTTCTCGAGCGCCTCGTCCTCGCGGCGCATCGTCGCGATCTCCTCTCGCTGCGAGCTGATGATGTCGTCGGCGAGCTGCTTGACGAACGTGCTCTCGCCGCGCTCCTGAGCGAGCTCGGCCATGTCGATGGCGCCCTCGTGGTGCGGGATCATGTCCGCGACGAACGCGCGATCGACGCCGTTGCCGGCTACGCCCGAGTTCGAGCTGCTGCCTCCGTCGTCGCCGCAGCCGGCGAGGGCGAGCGCCGCCCCAGCCGCGAGCGCGGCCAGCTTCGTTGCGCTGAGGAGCCTCATCTGGGTGCTTCTCCTTCGTCTTCGAGGTTGATCGGGGGGCACAGGTGACCGAGCGTCGGGGGCGAGGCTACCCGCGCCCGCAGGCGGGCAGCCTGTTTCGGCGGCGGCGCAAGCGCCAGCTTCTCGTGCGCGACCTGTGCCGCGGCCGCGCCGCCAGCGCGGAGACAGCTGCACGTTCGGTCGCAGCCCTGAGACCCGGCGACCGCTCGCGCGCTCGCTCGCGCCAAGCTGCTCAAGACGGCGGCGCGCCGCTGACCGCTCCGATACACATACAGGCAGCCGACATCGAGGAGAGGCATCGACATGAGCGCGAAGAGCCGGCGCAAGAGCGTCATCGCGGCAGCTGCAGTGGTCCCGGTCGTGCTCGTCGGCAGCCTGCTGTGGGGCGGGCTGCTCGCGCAGGGAGCGACCCGGAAGGACGAGAAGCGGATCGCGCGCGCGACGTTGATCGACGCGACCGGTGCAACCGTTGGCAAGGTGCGCTTCGAGCGTCGTGGCAGGAGCCGTGCGCTACGGGTGAGCGTCCTCGTGCGCACGCTGTCGCCCGGCTTTCACGGCTTTCACGTCCATGCTGTCGGCAGATGTGAGGGGCCGGGGTTCCTGACGGCGGGCCCGCACCTCAATTCGACCGGAGCCACGCACCCCGAGCATGCCGGCGACATGCCGCCGCTGCTCGTGACGCGGGGCGGCAAGGCCGAAGCGCGCTTCGTGACGGACCGTTTCTCGATCGCCGACCTGCGCGATGCCGACGGCAGCGCGGTGATGGTGCACGCGCTGCCCGACAACCACGCGAACATCCCCGAGGAGCGCTACGAGCCGGACCCCGACGCTACGACGCTCGCCACCGGCGACGCCGGCGCGCGTGCCGCGTGCGGGCGTGTCCGCTGAGACGGACGTGCCGGGACGGCAGGCGCTCGCTACTGGCTCGAGGCGATGGAGCGAAGCGCGCTGCGCGCGTCTCGCGCGTGCAGCGGGGAGAACCGCCGGTTGCCGGCCAGCGCCCGCGTCAGCCAGCGGCGCGCGACCGCGGGCTCTCCGGCTGCTGGATCAGGGAGACGACCTTCCCGGCGCCGCAGGAGCATCAGGTGCCGGCGGGCCGCGCCACGAGCGCCCACGCCCGGTCGGCGTTGGGCAGCAGGTAGCCGGCGGCCAGGAACGGCAGCGCGGGGATCGCGCGATCGAGCGTCACGCCGAGCACGAGCGCCGCGAGCAGCCCGAGCAGCAGCCCGGCGATCGTCGCCGTCCGGCGAAAGCCGAAATGCAGCGCCCACGCGGCGAACAGCGTCACGAAGAAGGCGTCGGCCAGGCCGAGGTGGCCGGCGCTGCCGGCGTGACCCCAGGCGGGAAGGTCGAAGCTCAGCGCGTCCACGCGGCCGGTGCCGCCCTCGAGCAGGCGTGAGGTCGGGCCGACCGCGACCGACAGGATGTCGATGGCGGCCACGAGCAGCGGCACCGCCACGGCCATCACGGGTGCCGCAACCCAGCGGGCGAAGAGCAGCCCGCCGGCGCCGGCCAGCAGCGCCTCGAAGACGTTCGCCCCCGCCCCCACCCCGTCCTGGCCGTCGCTGTTGAGCGTGATCACGAGCAAGCCCGCGCCGAGCGCGACGAGCAGCGGCCCGATCAGCGTCTCGCGCGCCGGCAGCAGGGCGAGCGCCGTCGCGGCGACCAGCAACAGCCCGATCGACCCCGCGACGAGAACCGTGGGGTCGCCCGACGGCAGCGCCGGCAGCCAGGGTGCGGCGAGGAAGTAGGCGAAGGCCGCGAGCGGGGCCGCGAACGCCACCGTGCCGAGGCCGGGAGGCCGGGTCAGTAGGGCGGAAGGTCGGCGTACCACTCGCCGACCACTCGGAAGGCCGACCAGAACGCGCGCTTGGCCGACTCCTCGTCGAGCGCCTCGTCGATGTTCGGCACGTAGAGCGCCTCGATCGAGGGCGTCAGGTGCTGCACCTCGCCGGCGTCGGCGACGACCGGCCGGGCGAGCGGCAGGGCGAGCTCGTTGACCACCGCCAGCGCCTCCTCGCCCATCACGACGATCATCTTCGGCTGCACGATCGCGATCTCCTCGGCGACGCGCGCCACGCAGCCCGGATCCGCGAGCGAGGTGTCGCTGACCGGGCACTTGACGCAGAGCGTGCCGTAGACGGCGAGCGGGTCGATCGCCAAGCGCTTGAAGGCCTTCATGAGCGCCGCGCCGGCGCGGCCGTAGAAGGCGACGCCCTCCTCGATCTCGGGCGGCATCGGCGCGTGCTTGAGCAGGAGGATGTCGGCCTGCGGATGGCCGGAGCCGAGGACCGGCATGAGATGGCCGCGCGGGCACTCGTGGCAGTCCTGCAGCTCCCGCGTCAGCGTGTTGAGCTCTCGGATCGCGCGCTCGAGGTACTTCTCGCGGATCTCGTCATCGGTCGTCGGCATGCTCGGCGGTGGTTTCGACGGCTCCGACGGGCGACCCTGCGCGTGCATCACGACTTGCGCGTCGCCCGCCGCACCCGCCGCTCGCGCACGGCTCGCCGCGCGCTCTGCGGGGTCGCCTTCGTCTCGAGGAACTTCAGCGCCTGCACGTACAGCAACGAGGACGGCTTCGTCGTGATCTCAGCCGTACGCAGGGACTCCAGGAACTCCTCCGGCCCGTCGAAGTCGTGCATTCGCACGCGCACCGAGCCGAGGCCGGGCGCGACGTGCGAGTCCGATCCGGCGCCCGCCAGGATCCGGTACTTGGCCGCGAAGCGGGCGGCCTCCTCGTTGAACGAGCCGATCGCGACGCGCGGGTTGTAGACCTCGATCGCGTCGATGTCGTCGACGATCGTCAGCAGGTGCTCGTAGTCGGGCACGGCGTGCATGCGATCGAACGGATGCGGGACGTAGACGAGCCCGCCCTGGCGCTTGATCTCGGCGACCGTCTCGGCGAGCGTCAGGCCGCGCGGGATCTTCTCTTCGATGAACAGGCCGATGACCTCGCCCTGGTTGGCGGTCTTGACCTCCTCGGCGACGATGACCTTCACGCCGAACCTCGCGGCCTTCTCGCGCGCCTCCAGCGCGCCGGAAACCTCGTTGTGGTCGGTCACCGCGATCGCGCCGAGGCGCTGCTCGCGAGCGGTCGCCAGCAGCACCTCGACCGGCGTCGCGCAGTCGTGCGAGTGGTCGGTGTGCATGTGCAGGTCGACGTCGATGCGCCGCCGCGAGCTCAGCCGGACGGCCAGCCGCTCGTTGCCGGTGAGCGGGTGGCGGCGCGCGGCGACAGCGCCGTATACGTCCTCCAGGTCGTCGGTCACGCGCGACCACGTCAGCTGCGCGCGAAGCGGCCCGGCGGCCTCGCCGAGCCGCTCGCGCAGTGCGCTATCGGCCACGAGCCGCTCGAGCTGGGCGGCGAGCGTCTCGATGTCGCGCGGCTCGAACAGCAGCCCGTGAGCGCCCTCGCCCAGCGCCTCTTCGTAGACCGCCAGCCGCGACGTGAGCGGCACCGCGCCGGCGGCGATCGCGCGCAGCAGCAGCCCGGGCG
>DASYVZ010000138.1:0-7700 GCA_035936515.1 Solirubrobacteraceae bacterium
CGGATACCCACCCCCCGCGCTCCGAGCATCGCGGCACCGATGACCGCCTTGCGCCGAATCTCGGCGGCCGACATCGGCTGGGCAGTCGGAGGCCCGCCCGCCGACATCATGGGGTGAGCTGCCCCTGGGAATTCCTTCTCGGTCGACCCCTCGGGCGGTTCGGGGGCTCCACCGGCGGCGATGGCGCCAGTCTACAGCGACGTCTCCTCGCTCAGCCCCGCGGAAGCGGTCTGCGGCATTCGGCCTGCAAGAGCCGACCTTCCTACCGATCGCCTACGGTCGTCCCTCGGCCGGACGTGGTGTCGCGTCGCCTCTGACGATCGCCGCGAGCCGGTCGAGGCACGGGTCCAGCCGGTGGCGGCGCTCGACCAGCGCCCGCGCGGCTCGACCCATCCGCTGCGCCTCCGCCGGCGACTCCAGGAGGTGGACGATCGCCTCGCGGAGCGCGCGCGGGTCGTGCGGTGGCACATAGAGTCCCTGCTCGCCGTGCACGAAGAGGTCTCTCAGGCCTCGAGTCCTGGTGGCGATCACCGGCTTACCCGTCGACATCGCCTCGGTCGCCGCGGTCACTCCCGCGTCGAACTCCACGTCGTGTAGTGGCACGACGACCACGCGGGAGCGAGCGTATAGCTCCCGTAGCTGACGCGAGC
Organism: Solirubrobacteraceae bacterium; assembly: GCA_035936515.1. Classification (GTDB taxonomy): domain Bacteria; phylum Actinomycetota; class Thermoleophilia; order Solirubrobacterales; family Solirubrobacteraceae; genus CADCVQ01. The sequence goes on from DASYVZ010000138.1 coordinate 651, forward strand.
TGCGCTCAGCAGCATGCGCGTTGGGGGGCAGGCCTTCGGCGTGGATCTCTGCAATCTCCCGGTGCACCTCGCCGCCTTCGCCGGCCATCTCCGGAAGGGCGATGCTGCCGACCGCCATCTCCAACTCGGCGTCGAGCCCCCTCACCGCCTTCAGCAGCGACCGGTAGTCGCGGGCCTCCAGGCCCGCCGCCGCGATCAGTCGCTGAGATGAAGGGGCGCTGGGCCGCCAGAACCGGTCGTCGACCGGCCACGGCTCCGCGTACAGCTTCGATGCTGCTACGCCCAAGCGAGTCACGGCGATATCTGCCTGCGCACTCTGTCCGATGATGGCCGAGATGTGGGTCGCGACCTTGAACTGGCGAAGGAAGACCGCCTTCTTGTTGCGAGACAGCCAAACCGAGATCAAGGCGAGATCCTGCTTGGAGCGCGTCAGCTTGAGCAGCAGCGCGAGGGGAAGGCCGAGGCGATCCGCCCATGCAAGAACGTGGCGGTACCGCCCGCGCCTCAGAAATGCCTCGAGCACCTGCCCTGCCGGCATCCCGATCCGAGCCGAGACCGCCCGAGCCACTGGATAGGCTTTCTCGCTCATCCAATGGCTGTCGATCACATCTGCATCAAGCCTGGACGCGAGCTCGACGTAGTCCTTGCGTGGGCGCTCGTCGGCGGCCGCCTGTCGCGCCAGTTCGGCGCACGTCAGCTGGCCGGCAGGGCTGGTGACGAGGATGGCGCTACGGCTGCGTTCCACGGCGCCAGTATCGCGTACCAAGCGCCCGGCGGAGCCCGTGAGGACAGGGCGCCGCGGGATGCACAGGGGAGCGCGTGTTGAGCAGCGACGGAAGGCCGAGCCTGGTCTTCGCCGCTCATCAGCCACCGGTTTCGCTCACACACGGCTCTGGGATCCGGACACATCGACTGCTGACGGGTTTGGCGCGTTCGTTCTCGGTGAGCCTCGTGACATGCGAGCTGCCGTCGATGGGCGACGCCGTCGACGTCGCCGAGCTGAGGCGGTTGCTGCCCGACGTGGAGGTCGTGACGACTCCGGGGCCGCACCGCGACAAGCGGCGAGCGCAGGCGCTGAGCCTGTTCTCGCAACGATCCTGGCAATGGGGGCGGTTCGCCATGCCCGCCTACACGCGCGCGTTGCGCGCAGTAGTCGAGCAGCGGTCGGCGCGACTGGTCCACTTCGACGATCTCGGCGTAGCGCTGTCCGGACCAGTGCCCGGGACGATCGGAGTCTTCGCTCCCCACAACGTGGAACACCGCATCATGCAAGGATCCGCCGCGACCGACGCCGGTGTCAGAGCAGCGTTCGCCGCGGTTGAATGGCGGAAGATTCGACGAGAGGAGCAGGCTGCCTGGCGACGGATGTCCCTGTGCCTTGCGGTCTCCGATGTTGACGCGGGCGTGATGCGCGACGCCGGCGCCAGCCGCGTGGAGCTCTGTCCAAACGGCGTCGATCCGGTCGACCAGCTCGACTTCCCCAGCCGAAGCGACGGTCAGCCGCTGCGTTTGTTGTTCGTGGGGACGGTCAGCTATCGCCCCTACGAACGAGGGATTGCCTGGTTCGTACGGGAAGTGCTCCCGCGACTGCGTGAGAGGGTGCCGGTCGAGCTGGACGTGGTGGGATCGCCTCCGCTCAAGCCGGTCTCCGCGGCCGGCGTGCGCTACCACGGACGCGTGCCCGCGCTACAGCCGTGGTACGAGCGCGCGCACGCGGTCCTGGTCCCGGTCTTCGAAGGGTCGGGCACCCGTCTGAAGATGATCGAGGCGATGGCGTACGGACGCCCGGTCGTCTCCACGCCGCTGGGCAGCGAGGGTCTACCGGTGCGGGCGGACGAGCACTTCCTCGAAGTGACGACAGCCGAGCAATTTTCCGACGCGCTCGAAACGCTGGCGCACGACATGGCGAGCCGTGACGGGGGTCTGGGAGAGATGCTCGAGCGCGCGCGCGAAGCCATCCGGCCGCTCTACTGGCCAAACATCGTTTCAGGCCTCGTCGACCTCTACCGCCTAGAGCTCGATCGGGAAGCCAGCCGTTCGTAGATTGGCTCGAACTTCTCCGCGACGCGCGACTCAGCAAGCTCCTGCTGGGCGTGACGCCGCCCGGCCGCGCCCATTGCTCGACGCAGGTCGGCGTCACGGCCGAGAAGGACGAGTTTCTCGGCGAGAGCCGCGGGACTCCTCGGCGGCACGAGAAAGCCGGTCACCCCATCCACCATGACTTCCGGCGTGGCGCCGGAGCGCGCCGCGATGACCGGCTTACCTGCCGCCATCGCCTCTGCGACGACGAGCCCCCACGCCTCGTCGAGCGACGGCGCCACGACGATGTCGGCGGCGGCGATCAGCTCCGGGGCCGCCGGGCGGGCATCCGCGATCAGGAAGCGCTCACCAAGCTCGTGCTCCTCGCACATCCGCGTGAGGCGCGACTTGTAGCCGGCGTAGCAGGGATCTTCGGCTCCGACCACGAGACCGCGGAGAGCCGGTAGCGTCGCGCGCGCGTCGTCGAATGCCGCGATGAAGTCCTCCTGTCGCTTGCTCTCGAAGATACGCCCGAGTTGCAAGACCAGGATGTCGTCGTCGTCGACCCCGTACTCACGACGGATCTGCGTACCGGATATTCCGGGATGAAAGCGCTCAAGGCTCACGCCGTTCTCCACCACGGGGATCGCTCGGGATGGGGCGGCGACCTGGCGCGCCTGCTCGGCGATGAAGTGCGAGACGCTCACGATCTCGTCCGCCTGTCGCACAAGCCGCGGCCCCAGCTGCCGGCGGGGGAAGCCGTAAGCACCGGCGCCGCCTGCGTGGCGGCCGACCAGGTGGTGCACATGCATGAGTACGGGAAGACGTGCCATCCGCGCCAGGACAAGGCCCAGCGTCCCGGCATAGGCCGTGCACTCGCACTGCACGATGTCGATCTGTTCGCGCCGGGCGTAGCGGGCGAGGCGCAACATCGCGCTCATGAGGAAAAGCGACGATGCAGCGCGGGCTGTCACGCCGCCGCTTCTCAGCCCGCTACCGAGGCGCCATCTGGTGACGATCGCGTCGCTCGGGCCGAAGGGAAGAGCGCCTGTCGCCGCCCCGTTGATGGCGGCGTAGGACTCGAAACGCGAGGGATCAAGCCCGCGGATGATCTGCCCGTAGACCGACATGACGGGCCCGAGGTACATGTCCGGGCAGAAATAGAGGACCCTCGTGCGGGTCATCGAGCGAGAGGCGTATGGATTTTGCCATCGTGACAGTTGGGGGTGGTGACGGCGACGCCAGCTCGGCTCGGGAGTCGTGATCGTGCCGAGGAGCGTCGGCTGTCGGGGCCTGCCGCGCCCGCTGTCGCACGCGCAGGACTCATCGCGGGTTGTGGTCCGCGCGGGTCCCGATCCAGGCGGCCGGGCCCTGTCCGCGCAGGATTCGCAATTGCAGACCAAGCTTCCACAGCACGAGCAGCGGCGCATGTGCCATTGCCGCGTATACGCAACGGGGAGCGTGTGCCACCCGTAGGCCGCCAAGGACATAGAACGCTTGGCCCACCGCGTTGGCCAGCGCCACCGTCCGCGCTCGCCGAACCCGCAGAACGACCGCGCCTGCCAGCACGACAGCATTGGCGAACAGCAGGAGCGACTGCGGTGGCACGAGCGGCTCGAGGCCGGCGTGCAGTCGCGCGACGTCGCGCCGCCGCAGTCCCTCCCGCAAGAGCGTCGGTGCCCACGTCCGCAGCAGGTGCCAGCGTCCGGCCTCCCAGCGAAGGTTCTGCTCCTGCGACGCCGCCAGCGATGTCGGCATTCGCGAGAGAACCGCCGCCTCCGCAGCGAACACCACGCGTTCGCCAGCGTTCACGAGCCGCAGGTGGTATTCGGCGTCCTCGGCAAGCGAAAACGCTTCCCATGGCACCTGCTCGAGAAGGTCGCACCTCAATACGAAGCCGGTACCGAGAATTCCCGAGGACAACCCGAGCGTGCTCTTGCCAAGCGGTCTGACCAGGTTCATGAGCGCGAAGGCGGCCCAGCGCAGAGCGGACGTCCACGACTCTTCGGGGTTCGCCACGAGATACGCCGCTTGTGCTGCACGGGCGCCGCCGTGCAGGCGCGCGTCGAACGCCGCGAGCAGGTTCGGCGACGGCTCACAGTCCGCGTCGAGGAAGACGACTGCGTCCGTGTCGCCCAGCTCCTCGTCGAGTCGGCGCAGCGCCCAGGCCAGCGCTTGGCCCTTGCCGCGGCAGTCCGGCTCGCACCGAACGAGGACCCGCGCACCGCCGGTTCGTGCCACCTCCGCCGTGGCGTCGGTGCAGTTGTCGGCGATCACGACCACGCTGCTCCGCGCCTGCGGATAATCAAGCCGCGCGACGGCGCGCAGTGTATGGGGAAGGATCTGCTCCTCATCATGGGCGGGGACGAGGATCAGCAAACGATGCGGCAGCCGCGTCTGCGCACGATCAACGGCGACCGCGCGGGCGCGGGACGCGGCGACCAAGAGCCCGACCAGGTACCCGGTGGCCGCGCCCAACCCGGCGCCGGCGGTCAGCAGCAGAGAGGCAACAAAGCTCCTCGTCCCCGCAGCGAGCGGAGCGGATGCAAGCGTCGGGGAACGGATCGGCGGCGGCACGCCGTCATACTGTCGCAGCCGCAGCTTGACGGCGGTCGCACGCCGCGCGTCGCCCGCGCTGCGATCGAAACCGTCGACCGCCCTAGTGGACCTTCGCCCAACGTTTGACGGGAAACGCGACGCGGGCGGCGAATAGGACGGATCCCGAGCTGCGCCGCGCGCCATAGGCCTGGTAGTTGTCGGCGTGCACCTCGCACATCACGGGCATGAGCGCCTCGTCGGCCTGCTGGCGCGCCTACAACATCTCGTTCGCGCGCAGCTCAACGCACTGCTCGCGCAACGTAGTGATCTCCTCGCGCTCGGGCTCGTCAGTCGGTCACGGTGCTTGCGGCTGTCGGCCTCGACCTGGCGCACCCGAGCTGTGCCAGCGCCTCCTTTGTAGACGCTCAGGTCACGAGCGACATGGGCGATCGGAGCCAGATTCCCATCACCAGCCGGACCGCGCGTTCACGCAGCTCATCGGGGTACTTCTTCGGTGCAGGCATGCCCTTCGAGTTCTCCCTCCGCCAGGCCCAAACTGGCTTTCGGAGCCTCTACAGAAGCCGGGGACCTCATGCTGTCAATGAAGAGAGGGTACCAATCAACGAGGTCTGCGTGGTGTGAATCCGGCTCAAAGGGACAGAAGGAGCGCCCCGGTTCCGGCCGGGGCGCTCGCTATTGCGATACCTAGGCGGCTAGTAACCGGCCGCCTCCCAAGTCCGTTCCGCCAGCACCCTTTTGATCTCGCCGATGTACCACTTGGCCTCAGGGGTGTACCAGCGGCCCGCATACCACCTACCTACGCAGCCCCACATATCGCCGGCCGCGTAAGGTTGGCCAGCGTCGCCCGTGTTGTTCATCCACGTCTCTTTGCCGTCGAAGCAGGTACGCATGTAGGCAAGGAACACGTCGACGTTGAACGCCGTGGACTTGGCTCCAAGCGGCCAGCTCCCCGGGTTCTGCGACCACGTGATGCTCGTGATGCCGCCACCCTGATGATACTGGTTGGAGCCCAGCCACGTGTAAGCGCCCTGGTTGTAGTTCGACTCCTTGACGGCGACGGCACGGACGACGTCCTCCTCCCAGCCCCACTTGTGCGCGCCCCACTGAAGGATCTCATCCGTGGTGCCGGTAAACCGGCCGGTGATCTTGCCGGTGCTCATGAACCACTGGTTGTCTGAGTAGCTGTTGAAACTAGCGAGCTCGGCATCCGTGGGCACGACGTGGTTCATCGGGTAGTTGCTGAACCGGCCACCATCGTAGTTCTCGGCGGTGGCCGTCGGCAGGCTGGAGGGGCGCGGCTCGATGCCATTCCGGTTGACGCGAGCGGCGGCCTCGCTATCGCCGAGGGCGGGCGAGCCGACCGCGCGCAGCGAGGCCTTTGTCATCAGAGGTGGGGCTGGGTCTGCGTCTGGGGCTGGGGCTGGGGCTGGGGCTGGGGCTGGGGCTGGAGTCTCACAGACCACGCCCTTGTGCCAGCACCTGTGGTGCGCGCTCGCGCCAACAGGCAGCGCTAGAGCGGCGATCACGGCGAGGACTGTGACGGAGGCGGCACCGTAGACGAGGCGTGGCGGCATGATCAATCCGATCGACGGGCAACAGAGTCCGTTTCTCATCGACTGCCTGAAGTGCGGCCGCACTGGGTGGCTCAACTGCTGGACACACGTCGTATCGACTTGCCTTCGTCTTGTGCCGGCACCGGTTGAATACGCCCCCTTCTGCCGGTCTAAATGCACGCTGACGCCTCGTCCGCATCGGTGCCGAGCCTGGCGCGGTCGACGGTGATCGAGGCGGAGACTTGTTCAAGGACAAGATTCGTCCGTTGCTGAAGGCCAATTCGAGTTGCCCGGGCAGCGGATCGATGAGCTGAGCGTGCGGCTCGGGTTGGAGGATGGCAAGACGCTAGAGGACGAGCGGCTGCTTGCCGTCATTCGCGAGCTGTACGCGCCAACTACTACGCCTACGGCTAGCGGCGGATGTGGAAGGCGCTCGCGCGCGCCGGCGAGCAGATCCCGGCTGTCAGGTTCAGCGCCTGATGCGCACGCCTACAGCCGCCGGATCGTCGGACTACACCCAGCCGCTCTCTGACGACAGCGCACTGGCCTCGGTCGGCTCGGTCGGCGACGCCTACCTAGTATCACTGAGTCGGGAATGACCCATCCGCGGTGCCGTGGGGCGGGTCTGACTCCTGCTTATGACTGGGCCGCTCGCGAGCGATGCTAGAACGGCTCAACAACATTGAGCCTATGGCAACCCAGGGCACCTCGATCGACGAATGGCCGGTTCGTTGACGCCACCTGGGCAGCCTGAGGAGGAAGGCTGGCCTCCTGAGGCCACCGCGGCTAGTAGCCCGGTGCCTGCCAGGTGCGCTCGGCGATCACCCTTTTGATCTCGCCGATGTACCACTTGGCCTCAGGGGTGTACCAGCGGCCCGCATACCACCTACCTACGCAGCCCCACATATCGCCGGCCGCG
>DASYVZ010000139.1:0-2766 GCA_035936515.1 Solirubrobacteraceae bacterium
TGACCAACGAGGGCCACATCCTCCAGGTCAGCCCGTCGAGCACGTACGACGGGCTCACGCGCGAGAGCCGGCGCCAGGGCGAGCCCGAGCGCTTCTATCCCTCCGGCGAGCGCACCTTCGGGCGCGTCGTGCCCCGCGATCGGGTGCAGGCCTCGGCGCTGATCGGCTACATGAAGACGCTCGGCGCGCGCAGCGTGGCGTTGCTCGCCGACCGCGCGATCTACGGCGGCGGGCTTGCCGAAGGAGTCCGGAGGGCCGCGCAGCGCCAGGGCATCACCGTCCACGACCGTGGCCGGATCGACGCGCTGAAGGACGACCTGTCGGGACCGGCGCGCAAGGTCGCCGAGACCGGCGCCGACGCCTTCCTCTTCGCCGGCACGACCGACACGGGCGCGGCCGCGATCTTCAGGGCCGTCGCCGCCGCTGCGCCCCGCATGCGGCTCTTCGGTCCCGCTGCCGTCGCCGACCAGGCGTTCGCAGACGCGCTGCCCGCCGCCGTCCAGCGCCGGATGCACGTGACGACGCCGGCGCTGCCGCCGCGCCTGCTGCCGGCCTCGGCGCGCGCCTTTCGCGACCGCTTCCGTACGACGTTCGGCCGTTCGCCGGCGCCCGAGGCCCTGCAGGCCTACGAGGCGGCCCGCGCCGTCCTGCACTCGATCGGGAGCGCGGGAGAGAGGGGCAACGACCGCCGCGCCGTGACGAAGGCGTTCTTCGCGATCCGCGACCGCGAGTCCGTGCTCGGCCGCTATTCGATCGATCGCTTCGGCGACACGACGCTGTCCCGATACGCCGGAAACCGTGTCAATGATTCGCAGTTCGTGCTCCACAAGCTGCTCGAAGTGCGCCGCTGAGCGGGAGGCGTCCGGCTGCACGCGGGTGAACAACTGCGCGTTCCCGGCTGCCGCGGGTATACGATCGCCCGCATCCGCGTGTCAACGGTCCTCTGGGAGGACGATTTGCAACTACACCGACTTGCCACTTTCAGCTGCGTGTTCGCGCTCTCGGCGTTCGGCGTCGCCGCTTGCGGGGACGATGACGAGGCCGCCGACACCGGCGGGGCTACAACAACGACAGGCGAGACCGCCGGCAAGGAGCTGACGATCTACTCGAGCCTGCCGCTCCAGGGCGCGTCGCGCCCGCAGACGACGGCGATGGTCAACGGCATCAGGCTCGCGCTCAAGGAGGCCGACAACAAGGCCGGCAACTTCACGATCAAGTACCAGTCGCTCGACGACTCGACGGCGCAGGCAGGCACGTGGACGCCTGAGGCGACGTCGCAGAATGCTCGCCGGGCCGCGCAGGACGAGAACATCGGCGCCTACATCGGCGAGTTCAACTCCGGTGCCAGCGCCGTCTCGATCCCGATCCTCAGCGAAGCGAAGGTTCCGCAGGTCTCGCCGGCCAACACGGCGGTCGGCCTGACCTCCGACGAGCCGGGCGCCGAGAAGGGCGAGCCCGAGAAGTACTACCCGACGGGCTTTCGCAACTACGTGCGCATCGTGCCCAAGGACACGATCCAGGGTTCCGCGCTGGCGACCGTCATGAAGGAGGACGGCTGCACGAAGGTCGCGATGGCCAACGACCGCGAGGTCTATGGGGCCGGGTTGTCGCGCAACATCGAGATGTCCGCGGAGGATCAGGACCTCAAGATCCTGTTCAACGACGGCATCGACCCGAAGGCGGCGAACTACCGTTCGCTGGCATCGCGCGCGAAGAACCAGGGTGCCGACTGCTTCGTCTACAGCGGCATCACCGCCAACAACGCCGTCCAGCTGTTCAAGGACTTCGAGGCGGCGCTGCCCGACGCGAAGCTCTACGGACCGGACGGCGTGGCCGAATCGGGCTTCGCCGATCCCAAGGAGGGCGGCATCCCGGCGTCCGTCGCGAAGAAGGTCAAGGTGACGGTGGCGACGCTCGATCCGGCGAGCTACCCGCCCGAGGGCCGGCAGTTCTTCGAGCAGTTCGAGAAGGAGTACGGTGAGCCCAACCCCGACCCGTACGCGATCTACGGCTACGAGGCGATGCGTCTCGCGCTGGACGCGATCGAGCGCTCGGAGACCGGTGAGAAGGAGGACATCGTCAAGGCGCTCTTCGCCACCGAGGACCGCTCCAGCGTGCTCGGCACGTACTCGATCGACGACAACGGCGACACGACGCTGACGGACTACGGCGTCTACTCGATCAAGGACGGCGAGCTGGAGTTCGAGAAGACCGTGAAGGCGGCCACCAGCTAACGCGACGAGGCGCACGGGGGCGGGGCTCCGGCTCCGCCCCCGTCCATAACCAGGACGGATCCGACAGAACTTCTCGATGGCAGCCGCCGGCTTACCCGCCACCGCCCCTGCGCCGATCCGCTTCGCGCGCCGCTTCCTGACGCAGTACGGGCTGATCGCGGTCCTGCTGATCATGCCGGTCGCCTTCGGGATCCACGACCTGCGCACCGAGGGCGATCTCTCGCGCCTGGGCAACAACCTGCTCGACGGGCTCTCCAACGGGTCGATCTGGGCGCTCGTGGCGATCGGCTACACGCTCGTCTACGGCATCGTCGAGCTGATCAACTTCGCGCACGGCGACGTCTTCATGATCGGCTCGTTCGTCTCGGCGGGCTTCTTCGGGACGATCGGCCTGACCGCGGCGGTCGGTCCCGGCGGTCTCGTCGCCGGCCTGCTGCTCACCCTGATCGTGGCGATGCTCGCCTCGGGCGTGCTCAACGTCATGATCGAGCGCGTCGGGTACCGCCCGCTGCGGGGCGCTCCGAGGCTGGCG
>DASYVZ010000140.1:0-3599 GCA_035936515.1 Solirubrobacteraceae bacterium
GGACATACCTGATCGGCGGGCCGACCGCGGCCGCCGCCGACTTCACGGCGATCGTGAACGACCGGCTGCCGCTGTTCCTGGCCGTCGTCGTCGGCCTCTCCGCGCTGCTGCTGATGGTCGTGTTCGCGCGGTCCTGATCGCGCTCAAGGCGGCGCTGCTGAACCTGCTCACGATCGGCGCGTCGCTCGGCGTCGTGACGCTCGCGTTCGAGGGCAGCGGTCCAATCGAGGCCTTCGGCCCGGTGATGATCTTCGCGATCGTCTTCGGACTCTCGATGGACTACGAGGTCTTCCTCGTCTCACGCATACACGAGGAATGGCAGCGCACACGCGACGCGCCAGCGGCAATCCGCGAGGGCCTGGCCACCACCGGGCGAGTGATCACCGCGGCCGGCGCGATCATGATCGTCGTCTTCGGCGCCTTCGTGCTCAGCCCGGAGCGGATGCTGCAGCAGTTCGGCCTCGGCCTCGCGGTCGCGATCCTGCTCGACGCGTTCCTCATCCGCTGCCTGATCGTCCCCGCCGTCATGCAACTGCTCGGCGAGCGCGCCTGGTGGATGCCGCACGCGCTCGCACGGCGCCTACCACGCAGCATCGCGCTACAGCCCGGTGAGGCGAAGGGATGACCGCCGACTCGGCCGTTCCACCGTCGGGCGGAGAGGCGGTCTTCGCCGGCAGGGGGATGTGCGTGGCCCCGCCCGGGAGTACCGTCCGGTCGATGTCCGGTGCGCCTCCGGAGTCGTCTCACGCCAATCAGCTGCGGGCGCTGGTGCCTTTTTGCGCTGTCGCCGTCGCCGTGCTCGCTGCCGTCACCGACCCGGCGTCTGCGCTTGATCTTGTCCTCGCGGCGGTCGCGGTCGGTGCCTTCGTCGTCTGGACGTACGCGCCGGGTTTTCCGTTGTTGGCTTTGTCGCTTCCCGTGCTCGTGCCGGTTGTCGTGGCACAGCGCGGAGGCGAGCTGGAGCCGTTGATGTTCGAGGTCTCCTTGCTCGCGCTCGTCGTCGGGCGCTGGGCGCAGTCGCTCGCGATGGCGGTGCTACTGGGACTGCTCGCGCTCGCCGCTCCAGTGGTCGTGAGCCTGATCCAGGACCCGCCGCGCTTGTCGGTCGGGATCTGGCTGATGGGTATCGCGTTTCCGTTGGTGATCGCTCGCGCGGTCGCTCGCCAGGAGCAGCTTGGGGCCCAGCTCGACGCAACGCGGCGTCAGCTCGCAGAGCAGGCCCTGCTCGAGGAGCGCCGTCAGATCGCGCGCGACGTGCACGACTTCGTCGGGCACGGATTGGCTGCCGTCATGCTGCAGGTCACCAGTGCCCGTCACGTGCTGCGCCGCGACCCCGCGGCGGCCGAGGAGGCGCTGCGCTCAGCGGAGGAGGTAGGGCGCCGCAGCATGCAGGAACTGCGCCGCACCGTCGCGCTTCTGCGAAGGCGAGATGATGCGGTGGCGGCGCCGATCGCGGCATCAACGGATGTCGCGACGCTCGTCGCGGATGCAGCAGCGGGGGGCCTTGCCGTCGAGTTGCGGACGCGAGGCGATTTAGCCGCGGTCGCGCCGAACGTCGGGGCGGCGCTGTACCGCATCGCGCAAGAGGCGCTGGCCAACGCCGCTCGTCACGCACCCCGCGCGCGCACCGTTCTTGAGATCGACGTGGCCGACGGATGCGCGTCACTGATCGCCGAGACGACGGGGCCGACGATCGCGCCGACAGCCGAGCGGCAGCCACCCGGGTACGGGCTGATCGGGATGCGCGAGCGGGCAACCGCACTCGGGGGCGAGTTCGACGCCGGGCCCACGGACGACGGCTGGCAGGTGAGCTGCCGGCTGCCGCTGCACTCGCGACAAGCCGAACGCGGCGAGGAGCGCGGCAGCGGATGATCGCGGTCGCGCTCGTCGACGACCAGACGATCGTCCGCGCCGGCCTGGCGCGGATCCTCTCGCCTGCCGACGGGTTTCAGGTCGTCGCCGAGTGCGCGGACGGACAGCAAGCCGTCGACGAGCTGCCCGCCATCGCCGCCGATGCCGTGCTGATGGACATCCGCATGCCCAGGCTGGACGGCATCACCGCGACCGCGCAGCTGCGCGCAATGGCGGACCCGCCCGCGGTCCTCGTGCTCACGACGTTCGACGACGACGAACTGCTCTGGACGGCGATCGAGAGCGGTGCCGCCGGTTTCGTGCTCAAGGACGTCTCGGCGGAGGACCTGATCGCGGCGGTGCGCGCGGTCGCAGCCGGCGGCGCGTGGTTTGACCGGGCGGTCGCGCCACGCGTTCTGGAGCGCTACCGCCGCGTCGTCGCGCCCGCCGCGCGTCAGGTCGCCCGGCTCGACGAGCTGACCGACCGCGAGCACGACGTCCTGCGCCTGATGGCGCGCGGTGCACCGAACGCCGAGATCGCCTCAACGCTGCACGTCGCAAACGCGACCGTCAAGAGCCACGTCGGCAGCATCCTGCTCAAGCTCGGCGTCCGCGACCGCGCGGCGGCGATCGTCTTCGCCTACGACCACGGGGTCGTCACGCCGGGCTCGACACCGCGACCCTCGTGATCTGGTCCGACGCGATCGCCGTCTCATACCACGGTCGCAGCGAGACCGGCTACCGCGCTCCGATGCGCAGCGCGGTCGAAGCGACGAGCATCAGCGCCATGGGCACGACGGCAATCGAAGTTCAAGGGCTACTGAAGTCCTACGACGGCGAGCTTGTGCTGCGCGAGCTGTCGTTCGCCGTCGGCGGCGGCGAGATCTTCGGCATCTGCGGCCGCAACGGCGCCGGCAAGACGACGACGGTCGAGATCCTGCAGGGCCTGCGCAGCCGCGACGGCGGCCACGTCGAGGTGCTCGGACTCGACCCCGCGCGAGACCGAGCACGGCTGCGGCCGCTCGTCGGCGCGCAGCTGCAGAGCTCGGCGCTGCCCGAGCGTCTGCGCGTCGGCGAGGCGCTGCGGCTGTTTGCCCGCATCGCCGGCGACGTCGTCGACTGGCGCGCGCTCGCCGACGAATGGCGCCTCGGCGACCTGTTGCGCAGGTCATACGGGGCGCTGTCGGGCGGCCAGCGCCAACGGCTGTTTCTCGCCCTCGCGCTCGTCAACCGCCCACGGTTGGTGTTCCTCGACGAGCTCACGCAAGGCCTTGACCCCGTCGCCCGCCGCGAGACCTGGCAGCTCGTCGACGAGGTTCGCGATCGTGGGACGACGGTCGTGCTCGTCACGCACGACATGGACGAGGCGCAGCAGCTGTGTGACCGCGTAGCCGTGCTGCACGACGGCCATCTGCTGGCATGCGGAACCCCGGCCGAGCTCGTCGCCACGATGTCCACGCGCGTGCGCTTCTCGTCGCCGGGCAGCAGCGTGCTGCAGGCGCTCAAGCGGCTGCCCGGCGTCGATCAGATCGCGTATGACGGTGCGCTCGCCGACATCACCGCCGACCCGCGCGCGATCGTCCATATCGCCGCGCAGCTCGCCGACCACGACGTCGTCGCTTCGGACTTCACCGTGATTCGGCCGTCGCTGGAGGACGCCGTCGTGTCGCTGATGAACGGGAGCCGGCGATGAGCGCGCTCGCGGCGCTGGCCGCAGTCGAGGCACGCCTGCTCGTGCGCGACTGGAC
>DASYVZ010000141.1:0-3336 GCA_035936515.1 Solirubrobacteraceae bacterium
GAGCAGAATCCTGCACGCACCTCCATTCGAGACGCTCGAGCAACGTGTTGCGTGGATCGGATACGCGCCCAAGCGCACGGCTGCACCGCCGCGCCGCGACGGCTCCTCTGGCACGCTTCTGCGGATGCGACTGCCGGTCGAGTTCGTCAAGCACAGCAGAGAACGCCTCGCACGACTCCGGTCTGGCGCGCTCGTCAAGCACAGCAGGGAACGCCTCGCACGACTCCGGTCGGGCGCGCTCGTCAAGCACAGCAGAGACCGCCTCGCACGACTCCGGTCGGCCGCGCTCGTCAAGCACAGCAGAGACCGGGTCGCCCAAGCGCTGGCGGGCGCGCTCGCCAGGCACCGCAGAGAACGTCTCGGGCAGGCCTTGGTCGTCGGGCTGGTCCTTCTCGTGGGAGTCGGGACGGCTGCAGCAGTCGCGGTGCTCCCGTCAGATCTGCGCGGCAGCGCCGCCGAGCGGGGCGGCGGATCCGCCGGGGCGGCTCCGAGCCGCATCGCGGTGGGGCTACTGGTGGCGCAACGACCGCAGCGCAGGCGTCCCGGGCCGGCCTACTACCGCAGGACCGCATCGCGGCACGTGCCGGCATCAGCCCGATCGGGGTTCATGCCGCTCTACCGGGAGGCCGCGCGCACGTTCGCCGTGTCCTGGCGGCTGCTCGCCTCGATCCATCGCCAGGAGACCGCGTTCTCCACTGCCCCGAGCACCTACCACGGGCTCAACGCGTTCGGCTGCTGCGCGGGTCCGATGCAGTTCAACGTGACGAACGGCCCGCCGAGCACCTGGGAGCTCTACCGCCACTCCTATCGCCGCGGCGACCGCCCGCGCCGCTACCCGCACCGGACGCGCAAGCACCCGTCGATCTACGACGACTTCGACGCGATCATGGCCGCAGGCGCACTGCTGCGCGACTCGGGCGCGAGCGAGTCCCTCGACGGCGGGTCGTGGTCGGCCGCCTACGCCTACTACGGACACGACCTGTTCGGCATCGAGTACGCCAGCCAGGTCATGGCCCGCGCGCGGGGCTGGGAGCGCGACGGCTTCTGTCTGAACTGCGCCGTGGACGCGTCGCTCGTGGCGGAGTACGACGATGCCTACGGGGTGGACGCACGTCGCGTGCTGCTGGCCGACGAACGGCGCGAGAAGCAGGAGAAGAAGCGCAAGAAGCGCGCGCGCGCCGAGGCGCGCAGGAAGCGCGAGCGCGCCGAGGCGCGCAAGAAGGCGGAGAGGGCGCAGACCAAACGCAAGGAGTCGCGACGCTCCTCGCCGCGCAGGCCCGCCCGTCCGGAGCCGAAGAAGCCACAGCCCGAGGCGGCTCCGAACCCGGAGCCTTCGACGGCGACGACGCCGCCGACCGCGACCGAGGCGCCGCCCCCGTCGCCGCCGCCGCCGGCGAGCTGCACGGGGCTCAAGAAGCTGCTCGGCTGCGGCGGCTGAGCGTTCACGTACGATCGTCGCTCCGGTGCCCGACCAGCTGCACTTCACCGCCTCCGACGAGGCCAACGCGCTCATCGCGAGCGATCCGATGGCGCTGCTCGTCGGCTTCGTGCTCGACCAGCAGGTCACGGTGCAGAAGGCCTTCTCTGGCCCGCTCGCCCTCCGGGAGCGCATCGGCTCGCTCGACGCCGAGACGCTTGCCGCAGCCGACCTGGAGACGGTCTTCCGCGAGCGCCCGGCGATTCACCGCTTCCCCGGCGCGATGGCCCAGCGGGTGCACGACCTCGCGGTCCACATCCGCGACGCCTACGGCGGCGACGCCTCCCGGGTCTGGACCGACGCGAGGGACGCCCACGAGCTGCGGGCGAACCTCCAAGCTCTGCCCGGCTTCGGCGACATGAAGATCAAGGCGCTCGGCGGCGTGCTCGCCAAGCGCTTCGGGATCGAGGCCGCGCGGGAGCTCGTGCCGTGGCATCCGACGCTCGGCGACGTCGACTCGCCGCAGGCGCTGGCGGACTACCAGGCGGCCAAGCGCGTCCACAAGAAGGAGTGGGCCAAGGCGAGGAGCGGGCCCGCTACAGGCGCCGCCTGATCACCCGGGCGTACGTCTCCTGGCCCCGCGCGGTCGGGTGAAACGAGGCGAAGCGCGGGCTTGTGAGGCCGTGGATGCGCGGTGACGACGAGCAGATCCCGCCGCCCTCGAACGCCTCGCGCACGTCGGCGAAGCGAAACCCGCGGTGGCGCCTGACCTCGGCGGCGATCGTTCGCACGAGCAGGTTGGCCCCCTCGTCGAGGCGCCGTTGCTCGCGCTTGTCGATCGTGCCGGCACGGCCGCACCACGGCCGGCGCGCGAAGAGCCGCGGGTAGCCGGCGACGACGACCGTTGCCTTCGGCGCGCGGTGACGAATGGCCGCGTACACCCGACGCAGTCGGCGGGTCAGCTCGAGCCGGACGAATCGCTCCGCCTCCGCGATGCGCGCGGTGCATACAGCGGCCGACCCGCGCAGGCAGATCTCGAGCACGTCGGAGAAACCGGCGTCGTTGCCGCCGATCGTGATCGTCACGAGCCGCGTATCGCTCGGGAAGCGGTCGAGCTGGCGCGTGAGCACGTCCGCGGTGCGCGCTCCGCCGCAGGCGCGAAACGACGTGACGGCGCGCCGCAGGCGGTAGGCGTAGGCGCGCCGGCTGCGAACGCACGCGCCGGATCCCGCGATGTAGCTACCGGCACCCACCCCCGACGAATACGAATCGCCCAGCGCCACGTACGCTCCCGGGGCGGCGCCCGCGCCGGCGCCCGCGCCCGACGGCGCGAGCAGCATCCCGGCGGCCAAGCCGGAGCCCGCCAGCACGAGCGCGGCCGCCACGAGGGCGAGCGCCAGCCGGCGCCCGTGGAGCAAGGATGGACGAAGCACGAATCGCCACGCTAGCCGCCGCGCCACCGCTCGAGTCGCGGCAGGGCAACAGCGGCGGGCGCCGAAACTTCCGCTCAGAGGCCGTGTCCCGGTAGTCGACATCAAGGCTGAACCGCGGTCGCGCCAGTGCGACGGCGGCTGGGGGAACCAATCGCGCCGCTTGCGGCGCACGGGGCGAATCGCCGGTGAATCCGGTGTAGCGCATTTCCAGCGCGAGCCCGTCAGCTCACCTCGGAAGCCTGTGGAAACGGAGGAACGGCGGTGGGATACCGACTGAAGCTGCGCGCGTGCGCGGCGAGCATTGCGATGGCCGCGGTCATGGCCACGCCCCCGGCAGCGGCGGATGCCAAGTTCGGCGACAACGTGCTGCGCGAGCACGACCGTGGCCGCGAGGTCCGCGTCCTGCAGCGCTGGCTGACGCTGACGGGCTTCCGGACGCGCGTCGACGGGCACTTCGGCCGCCGGACGCGCATCACGGTGCGGCGC
>DASYVZ010000142.1:0-3648 GCA_035936515.1 Solirubrobacteraceae bacterium
CGCACGAGCAGCGCCACCGCCCCCAGCCATTCGCTGTCGCGCGGGATCTCGGCCACGCCGGCGCCGCCTTCCGTCAGCGCGTCGAAGAGCCGCCGCGACTCGTCGGCGCGGCCGAGCACCGCCAGCGCGAACGCCGCCGCCGCACGCCAGACCGGCGCGGCGGGATAGCGGCGGGCGAACTGCTCGAGCGAGGCTCCGACCTCCGTCAGGCGACCCTGCTCGGTGCGCAGCGCGAAGAGCTGCACGGCGTAGAGCTGCGCGGCGTTCTGCGCCTGCGAGCGGCAGCCGATCGCGAATGCCTCGCTCGCGTAGCGCTCGGCGTCGTCGAGCCGGCCCTGCAGCAGCGCCCGGGTGGCGGCGAACAGCGGCACGTACCAGAGGTGCAGCGGGTCGCGCAGCTCGTCGGCGAGCTGGGCGTGCACCGCAAGCTCGATCTCGGCGCCGATCCAGTCGCCGAGCTCCATGAGCGACAGGATGCGCCAGACGTGGCCGCGGAGCACGAGCTCGCGGTCGCGCACCTCCTCCCCGAGCGCGATGACGTCCGAGGCGATCTGCAGGCGCTCGTCGGAGTCCTCGGGACCCATCAGCGTCAAGAAGCGGGCGCTGAGCGCCGAGGCGAGCGTCGCGCGGTCGCCGATCCGGAGCGCCATCGCGAGCGCCTCGTCGGCGAGCGTGACGCGCTCCTCGAGGCGGTCGGAGAAGTACAGCTCGGTCGCCAGCCGGCCCAGCACGCGCGCGGTCAGCGAGCGGTCCTCATCGCCGAGCGCCTCGCGCGCCTCGACGAGCAGTGCCACGAGGTCCTCGTCGACGCGACCGAACTCAAAGCCGCCCATCCCGGCGCCGTAGCCGAGCGCGGCGCGCGCGAGGCGCTCGGGCGAGCGAAGCCGGCGGGCGAGGTCGGCCGCGCGCAGAAACGAGTCGCGCGCGGCGCCCGATTCGCCTGAGCGCGACTGCGCGACGGCGAGCATGAGCAGCAGGTCGCAGCGCCGCGCGACATCAGCGTGCTCGTCCAGCGCGTAGACCTGCAGCGCGCGCTCGAGGTGCATCGCGGCCTCCTCGTAGGCGACGAGCCCGAGGGCGCGCTCGCCGGCCCGCACGGAGTAGTCGATGGCCTTCTGGAGCTCACCCGTGGTCGCGGCCACGAAGAAGTGGTGCGCGAGCTCTGCGACGTGCGGCTCGGGGTCGGCGGCGTACAGGTCCTCGAGCGCGAGCGCGACCTCGCGGTGCAGCATTCCGCGGCGCTGCGGCCCGATGTCGTCGTAGAGCGTCTCGCGGATGAGCCCGTGCGAGAAGCTGTAGGCGCCGATCGACGAGGTGCGCTCGACGAGCACGCCGCTGCTGACCGCGGCGCTCAGCGCCGCGTCCAACGTGGCCGGGTCGCAGCCGCTGACGCGCTGCAGCGTGTCGAGGCGAAAGTCGCGCCCGATGACGGCGGCGGTGCACAGCAGCTCCCGCGTCGCGTCCGGCAGCGGCTCGAGGCGGTGGCGGATCGTCTCGCGCACGCCGTCGGGGATGCGCACGGCGCTGACGTGGGCGGCGTCGTCGAGGCGGCCCTCGGCGCTGAGCAGGCGCACGACCTCGTCGACGAAGAACGGGTTTCCCTCCGTCGCGTGGTGGATCGCCCGCACGACGCGATCGGGGGGGCGGCGGCCGGCGACGTGCTCGACGACCACCGCGACATCGGCCTCATGCAGGCCGCGCAACGGCAGCCGCTGGCCGTGGCGGATGATCTCGCCGAGGGTCGCAGCAAGCTGCGCGTCCAGCCGCGCCTCGGCCTCGCGGTAGGTGCCGATGATGAGGATCGGCGAGTCGCGCACGTGGACGGCGAGGAAGCCGAGCAGTAGCAGCGACGGGTGGTCGGCGCCGTGCAGGTCGTCGAGGACGAGGACGAGCGGGGCCTGTGCCGCGGCGGCGCGCAGCAGCGACGTGATCGCGTCGAAGAGCTGAAATCGCGCCGCGTCGGACTCGCCGGGCTGCACCGCGTCCCCCGCGTCGCCCAGATGCTCCGGCGCGCGCGCCAGGTTGGGGATCAGCCGCGTGAGCCGTGTCGTCGCCTCGGGCCCGAGCGCCGCGAGCGCCTCGCCGACGTCGCGCTCGGAGGACAGCCGGCGCAGGATCCGCAGCCACGGCCAGTACGATGGCGCACCGCCGCCGCCCCAGGCACGGCCCCACAGCACCGTCGCGCCGGCCGCGAGCGCCTCCGCGCCGATCGCATCGGCGAGGGCCGTCTTGCCCACGCCGGGATCGCCGGCGACCATGAACAGGCGGCCGCGGCCGCGCAGCGCCCCCTCCAGACCCTGGCGCAGCTCTGAGAGCTCACGATCGCGTCCTACCAGAGTCCCCGTGCCGTGCGCCACGGGCGGAGTTTATGCCTGCTCAGCCTCCGCGTTCAGCGGCTGCGCGAGAAGATCTGCACCGGTTTTCTAACCCACGGCGTGCGGCGTTTGGACGTCGCGCGCTCGTACTTGCGGCGGGTGTCGAACTGCAGGATCCAGGTCCCTTTCGACGGCTCGAAGGCAAACAGCCGGCGCTCCCTGGTGCGGGCGATCACGCCGCAGACGCCGGTCGCGGTGCCGAGGCGGATCGTGCGCGCCGGCTTGCCGTTGGGACGCACGTAGTGCAGGTAGACCGGCGCCCGCCGCTGGACGAGGCCGAAGCCGTGGATCGAGAAGCGCACCTTCAGCGTCGACGGGTTGCCGCTGCGCGGCCGGAAGCTCGCGAAGATCCGGGTCGCGCGGTAGCTCGTCTGCGCGGTGGTGTTCGCCGCGTCCGTCGCACTGATCGCGTACAGGCGCTCGCGCACGTCGCGCGGCAGCTCTGGGGTGTCGAACTTGTTGCGAAAGGCGCCGCTGGCGTCGGTCGAGGTGCTGCCTAGCAGAGTGCCGTCGCGCGAGATGGTGACGACGCTCCACGGCGCGAAGCCGCTGCCGCTGACGACGACCTCCTGCGTCTCCTGATAGCAGCGCGTGTCGGTCTTCAGCGTGGCTGCGGCATGTGCAGCGGCCGCGCCTGCGCCACTCGCCACGAGCGCGGCGAGGAGCGCCAGGAGGGTGGTCGCAGCCCGTGCCATCACGCTCGCGACGCTACCGGATCAGGCGGCGTGCTCGCGCGGGAGGGGCGATCTGGGATACAACGGGGAGACAAGCCCACGCTCGCTTTGGATGGAGGCGCCATGCCGACGTACCTCATGCTCTCGACCCTCACCCCCGACGGCGTGCAGACGGTCAAGAACAACCCGCACCGCATCAAGGAGGTCAACCGCGAGGTCGAGCAGCTGGGCGCCTGCGTCAAGGCGCAGTGGAGCACTCTCGGGCGCTTTGACTTCGTCAGCATCGTCGAGGCTCCGGATGAGCTGACGATGGCACGCGTCTCGCTCGAGCTCGGCTCGCGCGGGACCTCGCACTACGAGACGCTGCCGGCGATCCCGATCGACGACTTCATCGCGGCGATCTGAGCGCCGCGTTGGCACCAAGGGTTCTCGTCGTCGGCGCCGGCGGCCGCGAGCACGCGCTCGTGCGCGCGCTCAAGCGGTCGGCCGCAGCGCCCGAGCTGCTCTGCGCGCCCGGGAATCCGGGCATCGGCGCCGATGCGCGGTTGCTGCCCGTCGCCGTCGACGACGTCGCCGGTCTCGCCGACGCGGCCGAGACC
>DASYVZ010000143.1:0-2135 GCA_035936515.1 Solirubrobacteraceae bacterium
AGGGAACGGCGGCCGACGTCATGAAGCTCGCGCTCGTGCGCGTCGACGCCGCGCTGCGTGAATCGGCGGTGCGCCCGATCCTGACCGTCCACGACGAGCTGCTCTTCGAGGGCCCCGCCGACGAGATCGACGGCGTCCGCGCGCTCATCCGCCACGAGATGTGCGCGTTCTGGGAGCACGACCCGCCGCTCGGCGTCGACATCGGCGTGGGCCCCACCTGGATGGAGGCCAAGTAGCGATGGACCGCGGCGCCGGGGTCGTGCTGACGGCGTTCACGGGCGGGCTCGTGGCGCTGCAGGCGCCCGTCAACTCCGTGCTGGGTCGCGCGATCGGCACGTGGCAGGCGGCGTTCGTGTCCTTCGCGATCGGAACCATCGCCCTCGCGGCGATCGCGGCGCTGGCCACCGGCGGCCTGGGGCAGGTCTCCGGCGTGCGCAACGTCTCCTGGTACTACCTGACCGGCGGACTGCTCGGGGCGGCCTACGTCACGACGATCCTCGTGACGGTCCGCTCGCTCGGCGCCGGCGGCGTCGTCGCGGCGACGATCGCCGGGCAGCTCGCGGTCTCGGTCGTCGTCGACCACTTCGGGCTGCTCGGCGTGACGAAGCAGCCGATCACGCCGGGACGGATCGCCGGCGTCCTGCTGCTGTGCCTCGGGACGTACCTCGTCGTGCGCGAGAAGTAGCCGCCGGCGCGGCGACGCGGAGTGTCCAACGCCGGCGCGCACGCCGCCACGTCAACAACGCGCCCGACGCTCAGGCCGCCGCGGACTCGCGACCCTCGCCGCCCCCGCCGCCCCCGCCGCCCCCGCCCGCCGGCGTCACCGGCGCGTCCTGCAGCACGTACTCCGGCGGACAGATGTCGCGATAGTTGCCAAACGCCCATCGCACGAGCGCCGCCGGGCTGATCGCGCGGATCGCCGGCGTCAGCAGGCGCGTCGGCGTGATCCGGCCGACCCAGTTCTGGACGCGCAGCAGCCACCGGTACTGCCAGAGGTGGTCGTCGGAGAACGCGCCGTAGCGCGCGAGCGCCTGCTCGCGCGTCTGGCGCCCCTCGACGACGGCCACGAGCTCACGGCCGAGAGCGAGGCCGAAGTAGAAGGCCGGCCGGATCCCCTCGGCCGTCGTGGGCAGGCAGTGGCCGGCGGAGTCGCCGACGAAGAAGATGCCGTCCTCGACCGCGGGGCGCAGCTGGTGGGGGATCCAGTTGCCCTGCCAGCGCTCCGCCGGCACGCCGACGTCCTCGGCGAGCTGCAGCGTGGGGTCCTTGACGTGGTCGCGCGGGTCGAAGGAGCCGACGCCTACGCGCAGCTCGCCATCGGCCGGAAACGACCACGAGTAGCCGCGTTTGACGTACTTCGGGTCGATCCACAGCTCGAGGTCGTCGCCGGCGGCGTGGGGGTGGACCTCGAGGCCGCGCGAGAGGCGCGCGTTGGGCGGCTGGACGTTGTCGCCCGCGCCGAGGATCCGCCGCCACCCCAGGGCGTCGACGATCAGCGGCGCCGACAGGTCGCCGCGATCGGTGTGCACGGTGAATCCGGTGCGGCCTTCCACCGTCGCCGTTTCGAAGACCGCCGAGCCCTCCGACTGCTCACGCAGCAGCGCGCAGATGCGGCGGTAGTCGAACGTCGAGAAGGTGAACGGCAGCGGCCAGCGCTGCGTGCGCCCCGGCGTGTGCACGACGAGCTCGCCGAACGTCTGCTGCACGGCGTCCATCAGGCCCATGTACTGCAGCCACGTCGTGGGCGCGGCGCAGGCGCTCGTCTGGCGCTCGCCGATCTCGTAGCGATCGACGATGAGCACGCGCGCGCCGGTTCGCTCGAGCTCGCGGGCGACGGTCAGCCCGGCGAAGCTCGCGCCGCAGATGAGCACGTCCCATTCCCCGCGCAGGGGCGTGCGCGCGTCGCCTCGCTTCGTGGCCCGAACTGGCATCGCGGTGGGAGTGTAGGGGCGCTAACCTCCCCCGCACATGACAACCATGACCGAGGCCGCACCAGAAGCGAAGGTCGTCGCCGGATCTGACGGCCTGCTGCTCGAGATCGACGGGCAGATCGTTCCGAACTACGACGCGACGTTCACCCTCTTCGAGGAGGGCGAGGTCGTCACCGGCACCGTCGTCCGCATCGACAACGACGA
>DASYVZ010000144.1:0-2101 GCA_035936515.1 Solirubrobacteraceae bacterium
CGTAGCGGCGGCGCAGCATGTCGACCGGGTCCGCCGGTGCGCGCCCGTCGTGCAGCGGGGCGAGCAGGTCGCGCGCCATCGGCAGCAGCGGGCCGCGCAGCCACGCCGCCATCGGGATCGAGAAGCCGCGCTTGGCGCCGCGCGCGACCTCGCGCGGCAGGAGCGTCGAAGCCACCGACCGCAGCAGTCGCTTCTTCGCCAGAAAGCGTACTTTCGCGGCGGTCGGCAGCGCCAGTGCCAGCTCGGCGACGTGCGGGTCGAGGAACGGCACGCGCACCTCCAGCGAGTGGGCCATGCTCATGCGGTCGGTCTTCGTCAGCAGGTCGTCGGCGAGGTACGGCGCGAGGTCGACGTCCTGCAGGCGGGCGAGCGGCTCGGCGCCCGCCGTCTCCGCGTAGCGGCGGCGCAGCATGTCGACCGGGTCCGCCGGTGCGCGCCCGTCGTGCAGCGGGGCGAGCAGACGCGCGCGGACGCCCGGCGCAAGGATCTCCTTCCAGCCGTGGTGGCGCTCGAGCGGCGGCAACCCGGCCGCGCGCACGAAGCGCCGGGCCTTGTAGTCGAGGCTCACGCGCCGCGACGAGCTCGGAATGCGCTCGATGAGGGGTCGCGCGTGTCGCGCGACCCGCGCCAGCCGCGGCGCCAGCAGATCGGCGGCGTAGGTCTGGTAGCCGCCGAACAGCTCGTCGCCGCCCTCGCCGCTGAGCGCGACCTTCACGTGCTGCGCCGTCAGGCGCGAGACGGCGTCGGCGGGCAGCGCGGAGCTGTCGGCGTAGGGCTCGTCGAAGGCGGCGGCGATCTGCGGCAGCAGCGCCGCGGACTGCGGCCCGAGGATCGCCTCGTGGTGATCTGAGCCCAGCCGCGCCGCGACCTTCCGCGCGCGGTCGAGCTCGTCGAAGCTGCGTTCCTCGAAGCCGATCGAGAACGTCCGCAGGCGCTCGCCCGATTCCTGCGCCGCCAGCGCGGCGAGCAGCCCCGAGTCGACGCCGCCGCTCAGCCAGACGCCGACCGGCACGTCGCTGACGAGGTGGGCGCGCACGCTGTCGCGCAGGCGGTCGCCGAGCTCGGCCGCCAGCTCGCGCTCGTCCTCGCCTCGCACCTCGCCCGCCGCCACGGGGGACGGTCGGCACCAGCGGCGCAGCGCGACCGGCGAGCCCGGGCTCCACGACAGCAGCGTTCCGGGCTCGAGCTTGCGCACGTCGCGATAGATCGTCATCGGCGACGGGATGCTGTTGAACGCGAAGTACGCCTCGACGGCGTCGGGGTCGAGCGTCCCGCGAAAGCCGGGCATGCCGCGCAGCGCCTTGAGCTCGGACGCGAAGCTCAAAACGGCGCCGTCCTGTCGCCAGTACAGCGGCTTGATCCCAAAGCGGTCGCGGGCGAGCAGCAGCCGCCGCTCCGCGGCGTCCCAGATCGCGATCGCGAACATCCCGCGCAGCCTGCTCAGCATGTCCTGGCCGTGCTCCTCGTAGAGGTGCACCAACACCTCGGTGTCACAGCGCGTCGCGAAGCGGTGCCCGCCGCGCTGCAACTCGCTGCGCAGTGCCGCGTGGTTGAGGATCTCGCCGTTCTGCACGGCGTGCACGCGGCCGTCTTCGGAGGCGATCGGCTGGTGGCCGCCGGCCAGGTCGATGATCGACAGCCGCCGCGCGGCCAAAGCGACCGGGCCGTCTACGAACGAGCCTGCGTCATCGGGACCGCGGTGCACGAGCGCCGCGCTCATCGCGTCCAGCGGTGCCGCGTCGACGGCCGCGCCGTCGAGTGCGGCAAGGCCGCAGATGCCGCACACGGCTCAGCTCTCCGGCAGCGCGGTGCGCGTGGCCTCGGCGCGCATGCGCGACACGAGGCGCGCGACAGTGTCCAGCACGATCCGCAGATAGAGGCGCACGGAGCGGTCCGCGAGGTATTCGAGGTCGTGCGCAAGCTTCTCCGCCCAGGTCGTGTCGCGGCGCATGCGCAGCTGCGCGAAGCCGGTCAGCCCGGGCCGCACGACGAGGCGCTGCCAGTACTGCGGGATGTCGACGACGAGCTCCTCGAAGAACACCGGCCGGATCGGGCGCGGCCCGACGATCGACATGTCTCCGCGCAGCACGTTGACGAGCTG
>DASYVZ010000145.1:0-1614 GCA_035936515.1 Solirubrobacteraceae bacterium
GCGCTCCTTGACGGCTTCGGGCGAGAAGCCGCCGAAGACGACGTTGTGCGGCGCCCCGATACGCGCGCAGGCGAGCATCGCGACGACGACCTCCGGGATCATCGGCAGGTAGATGCCGACGACGTCGCCCTCCTCGATGCCCTGGTCGCGCAGGGCGTTGGCCAAGCGCTGGACGTCTGCGTGCAGGTCGGCATAGGTGATGTCGCGCTCCTCGCCCTCCTCGCCGCGCCAGTGAAACGCGATCCGATCGCCCAGCCCGGCCTCGACGTGGCGGTCGAGGCAGTTGTACGACGCGTTGATCGTCCCGCCGGTGAACCACTTGTAGAACGGCGGGTTGGAGTCGTCGAGCGTCGTGTCCCACTCGCTGAACCAGTCCAGCTCGCGCGCCTGGCGCTCCCACCAGCCGAGACGGTCGGCGGCGGCCTCGGCGTAGATCGCCGGGTCATTGAGCAGCGCGTCGCGGGCGAACTGCTCGGGCGGCGGGAACGTCTCGACCTCGAGCAGCTCTTCGAGGCGCTGTGCCAGGGCTTCATGGGACTTCGCGTCGACGCTCACTGGGCCTTGCTCCTCTCTCGCAGCTCGATGCGGCGGATCTTTCCGGTCAGGGTCTTGGGCAGGTCGTCGACGAACTCGACGACGCGCGGATACGCGTACGCGGACAGGCGCTCGCGCACGAACTGCGATATCTCCTTGCCGAGCTCATCGCTGGGCTCGTACCCCGCGGACGGGACCACGAACGCCTTGACGATGTTGCCGCGCCGCTCGTCGGGCCAGGCGACCGCGGCCGCCTCGGCGACGCCCGAGTGCTCGAGGCACGCCGACTCGACCTCGAAGGGGCCGATCCGGTAGCCGGCGGAGATGATCACGTCGTCGGCGCGGCCCTCGTACCAGTAGTAGCCGTCCTCATCGATCGAGGCGGCGTCTTTCGTGTGAAACCACTCGCCGCCGAAGGTTTCCCGGCTCGCCGTCTCGTTGTTCCAGTAGCCCAGCGGATAGTGCGGGTTCGAGCGTGCGCGCAGGCAGATCTCGCCGCGCTCGCCGACGGGAATGGGGCGCTCGTCCTCGTCGAGGACCTGCACGTCCCAGCCGGGCATCGGGCGCCCCATCGACCCCTCGCGGACCTCCATGAACGGGTAGTTGGCCACGAGCGGATAGCTCTCCGAGAGCCCGTAGTAGTCCAGCACCGTCACGCCGTACTGCTCGCGAAACCAGCGGATCGCCTCCGGGTTGAGCGGCTCGCCGGCCGAGCAGACGATGCGGAAGTCCTGCGGATAGCGGCTGCCGGCGTCGGAGATGCCCATCATCGACCGGATCGCCGTCGGCGTGGCGAAGACGTTCGTCGGGCGGTGGCGGCTGAGGAACGCGAGCTGGCCGTGCGGGTCGAAGCCGCCCTTGCGCTGCAGCACGACCTGGATCGCGCCGAAGCGCCACGGTCCGAGCAGCGGCGCGATGCCCGCCGCCCACGCCCACTCCCCCATGCCGTGGAAGCGCTCGCCGTCCTGCACGTCGTGGCAGTAGATGAACTCCTCGTGGCCGAGGATGTAGCGGTGGGCGTGCAGGATGCCCTTCGCGAGGCCGGTCGTGCCCGACGTGTAGTAGAGCTGCGCCGGATCG
>DASYVZ010000146.1:0-3046 GCA_035936515.1 Solirubrobacteraceae bacterium
GATGTTGTCGTAGATCGACTTGGGAAACGGGTTGGGCTTCTGGAAGACCATGCCGATGCGCTTGCGCACCTCGACCGGGTCGACGTCGCCGGCATACAGATCCTGGCCGTGGTAGCGGACCTGCCCGGCGACCCTGGCGCTCGGAATCAGGTCGTTCATGCGGTTCAGGCAGCGGATCAGGGTGCTCTTGCCGCAGCCGGAGGGGCCGATCAGCGCCGTGATGCTCTTGTCGTAGACGTCGAAGTCGATGTCTTGCACCGCGACGGCCTCGCCGTAGGTCACCGTCACGTTGTCGATGCCGAACATCACGTCGCGACTCAGGATCTCGTCGCGGGCCTGCTTCGTCTCAGACGTCTCGCTGACGAGCCGCTGCGGTGACGCGAGCGCCTCCTCCGCGTGCGGCGCCTGCTCCTGCTCCTGCTCGGGACTGTCATCGGTCACCTTGGTCACCTACCACCTCTGGGAGTATCGGTTACGAAGCCAGATCGCGAACGAGTTCATGAGCAGCAGAACCGCGAGCATGACGAGGATTCCGGCCGCCGCGAGAATCCTGAACTCCTCCTGGGGTCGCCCCACGTAGTTGAAGATCAGGACGGGCAGCGCGGTGTAGTTGCCCTCGAACGGCCCGTCGGGGTTGTAGGTCACGAAGACGGTCGCGCCGATCAGCAGCAGCGGCGCCGTCTCGCCGATCGCTCGTGACAGCGCCAGGATCACCCCGGTCACCATCCCGGGGATCGACGCCGGCAGCACCTGATCGCGCACCGTCTGCCAGCGGGTGGCTCCGAGCGCCAGCGCGCCCTCGCGGATCGAGCTGGGGACCGCGCGCAGCGCCTCACGTCCGGCCAGGATGACGGTCGGCAGCACGAGCAGCGACAGCGTCAGCGAGCCGGCGTAGGCGACGGTGCCGAGATCGAGCGGGCCGCGCACGATGAAGCCCAGCCCCAGGATGCCGAAGACGATCGACGGGACCGCCGCGAGGTTCTGGATGTTGAGCTCGATGAAGCGGTTGTACCAGCGCTCGTTGTTGGCGAACTCCTCGAGGTAGACCGCGGCGCCGAGCCCCAGCGGCACGACCGTCACGATGACACCGGCCATGAGCAGCAGCGTGCCGAAGATGGCCGACTGGTAGCCGCCCGTCTCGGCGAGGCTCGACGGCTGCTGCGTGAACAGACCGGTGTCCAGTCGGGGCGCGCCCTCGACCGCCGCCTGCGCGATGAGCGCCAGCAGCCCGGCGACGCCGAGCACCGCGGCGGACATCACGAGCAGCCGGAACGCGGTTCCGCGCACGCGATCGCCCACCGGCAGCGCGCCGAGGGCTTGACGCGTGGCGTCCCCGGCGCCGCGAACGGCGGCGTGCGTGCGCGTGCTCACTCGTAGACCTCGCGGTAGCGGCGCACCAGGCGGATGCTGATCATGTTGAGAACCAGCGTGATGAGGAACAGCAGCGCCCCGACGGCGAAGATCGTGTCGTACGTCAGCGTCCCCACCCCGATGTCGCCGGTCGCGGTGTTGGCGATGAAGGCGGTCATCGTCTGGATGCTCTCGACGGGGTTCAGCGTGAGGTTCGGCGTGTTGCCGGCCGCGATGAGCACGACCATCGTCTCGCCGATCGCACGCGAGATGCCGAGCACGAACGAGGCCACGATGCCCGACAACGCGGCCGGGACGACGACGCGCGTCGCGACCTGCAGGCGAGTGCCGCCGAGCGCGTAGGCGCCCTCGCGCAGGCCGCTGGGCACCGAGCGCATCGCGTCGTCGGAGATCGAGGCGATGATCGGGAGGATCATGATGCCGAGGACCAGCCCGGCGGCGCCGGCGCTGAAGATGCCCGGCGGGTCGCTGAGCGCCTCGGGCCACACGTCGCGCAGGATCGGCGTGATGAAGGTCAGCGCGAAGAAGCCAAAGGCCACCGTCGGCACCCCGGCCAGGACCTCGAGCGTCGGCTTGAGCGTCTGCCGGACCCGATCGCTGGCGTACTCCGACAGGTAGATGGCTGATCCGAGGCCGAGCGGCACCCCGAAGACGATCGCCCAGAGGGTCACGTTCACGGTGCCGGCCACGATCTCGAAGACGCCGAACCGCGCGTCGGCGAACTGCGGCGCCCACTCGCCGAAGGAGAAGAACTCGCGGAAGCTGACCTGCTCGAAGAACTCGATCGTGGGGGTGAACAGCGACAGGACGATCGCGATCGTCGTGATCACCGACACGACCGCGCACAACCCGAGCAGGCCGACGATCAGCCGTTCGCCATGACGAGGACGCGCAGCCGTCAGCTTGGGGCGGGGCCCTGACCGGAACCCGGCCGAGCCGGCGGCTGCTACGTCCCGCGACGCCATGGCTACGGCGTCGTCCCCGTTCCCTCGGCGGCGCCGGTGCCACCGCCGCCCGAGCTTGCGAGCTCCTCGACCTTGGTCAACGCCTCCTGCTTCTGCTCATCGGTCAGCGGGATCAGGCCGGCCCGCTCGGCGATCTGATCGTTCTCGTTGATGTAGAACTCGAGGAACGCGCGGACCTCCGGCTTCTGCAACGCCTTCGCGCTGGGGTAGAGGAACAGCTGGCGGCCGAGCGGGTTGTAGTCGCCCGACTGCGCGCTCTCGGCGCTCGGCGCGACGCACTCGCCCGCCTCGTTGCGAATCTCGGCGGCCTTGAGCTTGCCCTCGTTCTCCGCGAAGAACGAGTAGCCGAAGTAGCCGATGCCGCCCTCGGTGCCGCCGACGCCGGTCACCGTGGCGTTGTCGTCCTCGCCGACGTTGTTGAAGTCGGTGGTCTGGGACCCCTCTTCGCCGTTGATCGCCTCGGTGAAGTAGTCGAACGTGCCCGAGTCGGTGCCGGGGCCGAAGCGCGCGATCTTCGTGTCGGGGAATCCGTCGCGGACCTCGCTCCAGTTGTCGACCGCGTTCTTCGGACCCCAGATCTTCTTGAGCTCGTCGACGCTCAGGCACGTCGCGAAGTCGTTGCCGGGGTTCAGCACGACGGTCAGCGCGTCGTTGGCGACGGAGAGCTCCTCCTGCTCGACGCCGCCCTTCTCGCAGGCCTCGACCTCGTC
>DASYVZ010000147.1:0-2475 GCA_035936515.1 Solirubrobacteraceae bacterium
CGAGCGCGGCGCGCAGGTGCGCCGGCGCATCAACGAGGTCGTCGAGGAGGTCCCGCCGGCGCTCGCGTCGCTCGGCGTGGAGGATCAGCGCGCGCTGCGCGACATCCTGCGCCGCGCGCTGCAGTGAGGCGGCTCCATCGCCGCGTCAAGACCGGGTCCGGCCCGAGCGGTCAGGCCGCGATCCGGTGCAGAGCCCGGATCGCTTCGGTCGGATCGCTCAGCTCGCTGGCGCCACGGGACGCCAGCTCGAGGTCGGCGAGCGCCTCAATCGTCCGGCTGAGCCGCGCGACGTCCGACCGTCGTGCCTCCGCGATGCGGCGGTCCAGCGTCCACGGGCTGCCCTTCATCGAAGCCTTGATCTGCTGCGCGTTCTCACCTGCCTCGAGGCGCTGGGCGATCGACAGCACCTCGCGCACGCGGCGTGCCAGCAGCGGCACGAGCCGCGCCAGCGACTCCCCCTGCGCAGCGAGCTCGAGGTAGGCCCGGATCGCCGCCGCGTCGTCGCCGGCGACGAGCATGTCGACGAGCCCCCAGACCTGGTGCTCCGCGGAATGTGCCGCGGCTGCGTCGACGTCGTCGGCACCGATGCGCGCGCCCGCGCCGAGCTCGAGCGCAAGCTTCTCGAGCTCGCGCAGCAGGCGCTGCTGGCGCTCGCCGACGTGGCCCACGAGCGCCTGCACGGCGTCGCGGTCGAGCGTGACGCCGAGACGCTTCGCCTCGCCCTGCAGCCACTTGGGCAGCTCCTTGGCCTTCAGGGTGCGCTCGACCGCGACGACGCCGCCGGCCTTCTCGACCGCCGTGGCCAGCTGCGGGCTGACCTTGGCACGCCCGTCCTCACGGGCGAAGAACGCGATCGTCGTCTCGGGGCCGATGCCCGCGAGCGCAGGCAG
This sequence comes from Solirubrobacteraceae bacterium, assembly GCA_035936515.1. GTDB lineage: Bacteria > Actinomycetota > Thermoleophilia > Solirubrobacterales > Solirubrobacteraceae > CADCVQ01. Next base: position 891 of record DASYVZ010000147.1, read on the forward strand.
CAGGTGCGTCGCGATCTCGCCGTCCTTCCAGCGCTCGACGCCGTCGACGATGAGAAAGCGCCGGCCGATCGCGAACGTCATGGCGGCGAGCGCGCCCGCGACGATGTCGGGCGCGGCCTGATCGCCCTCGAAGGACTCCACGCCGTTGGATCCCGACTGGCGCGCGGCGAGCGCCCGCAGCGCGGCGCGACGCTCGCCGATGCGGCCGTGGTCGTCGCCGTGGATGAGGTAGGCGGGCTTGAACTCGGGCACCGGGGGCGAGTGTAGGCGGCGCGGCGGGCGGTGCGGCGCGGCGGGCGGTGCGGCGCGGACGTCAACGCTTCGCTGCGGAGACCTGCATCCGCCGGTCGCGGACCGTGATCCGGACGGTCCCGTCGCGGTCGGTGCGGCGGATGACCGGGATGCGCGCGTCGTGCAGGGCGGCGAGCGTCGACGGCGTGGGATGGCCGTAGGAGTTGTGCTCGCCGGCCGAGATCACCGCGGCGCCTGGGCGCAGGCGCGAGAGGATCCCCGGCAGGCCGGGGTCGTCGCTGCCGTGGTGGGAGACCTTGAGCGCCTCGACCGGCGCCAGCGGCAGTCCGGCGAGGACGTTTGACTCCGCATCGGCGGTGAGCAGCAGATCGAAGCTGCCGTCGCGCACGTGCAGGACCGTCGCGCGGTCGTTGGGCTCGGCTCCGGCGGGCGCCGCGGGAAGGCGGCGCGGCCACAGCACCCGCAGCTCGAGCGGCCCGGCACGCAGGACCTGCCCGGCGTCGGAGGCGACGCGCCTGATGCGCCGCGCCGCCGCCAGCGCTCTGACTCTGGCCTGCGGCGTCGCCTCCTCGCCGTCGAGCACGAGCCCCACGGGGAGGGCGTCGAGCACCTCGGCAGTGGCGCCGTCATGGTCGGCGGCGTCATGCGTGAGCACGAGCAGGTCCAGGCGCCGGACGCCGGCCTGGCGCAGGCGCGCGAGCACGGGTCCATCGCGCGCGCCGGTGTCGACGAGCACGGCGGCGGCACCGTGCTGGATCAGCGTGGCGTCGCCCTGGCCGACGTCGAGGAACGAGATCGTCAGGTCGCGCGGCGTGCCCGGTGGCCTGGCGAGTACGGCGAATGCCGCGAGCCCGGCGATCGCCGCGAACGCCAGCCCCACGCGGGCGCGGCGGCGAGAGGGCGCCTTCAGGCGGCGCCACGCGAGCACGGCGGTCCCCGCCAGTCCGTAAATCGCGAGGACGCCGAGCGGGCCGGGTGACGGAACCGCCAGCTCGGCGAACGGCAGTGCCGCCGCTCGGTCGGCCAGCCATGTCAGATAGCCGAGCGGCAGTGCCGACAGCGCCGCGACGGGCTCGGCGAGCGCGGGGGCCGGCTGGGCGAGCGCACCGGCGACGGTGCCGAGCCACATGACCGGCGCCACCGCCGCCGCGGCGAGCACGTTGACCGGCAGCGAGACGAGCGACAGGCGCTCGAAGTACAGCGCGATGAGCGGCGCCGTGCCGAGGGTGGCGGCGATCGTGACGGCAAGCGCCTCGGCCAGGCCGCCAGGCACGCCGGCGCCGCGCAACCGCGTGCGCAGGGCCGGCACGAGTGCCAGCAGCGAGAGCACGGC
>DASYVZ010000148.1:0-4771 GCA_035936515.1 Solirubrobacteraceae bacterium
GGACCCGGGCGAGACGCTCGACTACAGCTACACGAGGCAGCTCGAGTCGCTGCAGCAGGTCAAGAAGGGCATCGCGGACGTCGTCACGGCGAAGAAGCGCCTGGGCATGCAGGCCCAGAAGCTCGAGCAGTCCGTCGTCAAGCTCGACACGCAGGCCCGTCAGGCGCTGGCGCAGGGCAACGAGGAGCTGGCGCGGACGGCGCTGGAGCGCAAGCAGCTCGCCCAGACCGAGCTGCAGTCGCTCGACCAGCAGGTCGCCGAGCTGCAGGCGCAGCAGGACAAGCTCACCGAGTCCGAGAAGCGCCTGCGCACGAAGATCGAGGCGTTCCGGACCAAGAAGGAGGTCATCAAGGCCCAGTACTCCGCCGCGGAGGCGCAGGTGCGCATCTCCGAGGCGGCGACCGGCGTGGGCGAGGAGATGGCCGACGTCGGCTTGGCGATGCAGCGCGCGGTCGACAAGACCGAGGACATGAAGGCGCGCGCGTCGGCAGTCGAGGAGCTCGAGGAGGCGGGCACCTTCGAGGACCTCACCCAGCTCGGCTCCGGACAGGACGACATCGACCGCGAGCTCGCGCAGCTCGGCACCGGCGGGATGGTCGATGACGAGCTGGCGAAGATGAAGGCCGAGCTCGGCCAGGGCAGCACGCCCTCGCAGGGCGAGCTCGAGTCCGGAGAGGGCAGGTCGTGATCGTCCGGATCATGGGCGAGGGGCAGTACCGCCTCTCCCGGGACGTCCTCGAGCGCGTCAACGAGCTCGACAACGCGGTCGTCGCGGCGGTCGACGCCGATGACGAGGACGCCTTCCACGAGTCGTTCGAGGAGATGCTCGACGTCATCCGCAGCGAGGGCGAGCATCTCGGCGACGAGGAGATCGAGACCTCGGACATCATCGTCCCGCCCGCCGACATGTCCTTCAGCGAGGCCGCAGCCGAGTTCACCGGCGAAGGGCTGATCCCGGACTGACCTCTGCCGGGGCCGCGGCGTCTTGCTGCGCATGCCGCTGCCGCCGGCGGGGACTAGATCGGGATCCCCCAGAGCGGGAACCACCGCTCGAGCTCGGGCTCGATCGGCAGCTCGTTGCCGATCATCGCCTTGACCTGCAGCTCGCGCTCGCCGTCGCGCGACTGCTGCCCCGACGCAGGCACGAACGGGTACCAGTAGCCGCGCTTGTAGTTGTAGATGAAGTAGACGCGGCGCCGCTTGGAGTCCTCGAAGGCAAAGACCGCCGCGAGCACGCGATCGCCGTAGCCGCCGACCATGAGCGCATCGCTCACGGCGTTGATCCCGACCACGAGATCCTCGATGTCGTCGTCGTGCAGCTCGATCCAGCGGTAGCCGTGGGAGTCTTCGCTCGTGGAGATCGTCGTCCCGGTGTCGGCGCCGGTGCCGGCCAGCAGCTCCTCCATCTCGCTGACGATCGCCTCGAAGTCGGCCGTGGCGAGCGGCTGGAAGACGATCGCCGCCACGCCCTTCGTCTCGATCCCATGGCCGGTCGAGAGCGTCACGTAGGCCGTCGACATCGCGAACAGGCGATCCGCCGCCGGCGCGTTCAGCTTCTTCTTGCCGCCGAGGATCGCGTCGAGAAAGCCCACGGGGTGACTCGCGCCCGCGGCGGCCTACGCCGCGCTGAGCGTGCCGGACTGCAGCTCGCCCTCGAGGCGCATGAGCTGCTCGATGCGCTTCTCCATCGGCGGGTGCGTCGCGAACATGCCGGCGATCGCCTTCTTCGGCGAGGCGATGAAGAACGCGCTGAGCTCGTTGGCCACGCGCAGATCCTTCTGGGGCAGGCGGTCCATTCCCGACGAGATCTTGCGCAGCGCGGAGGCGAGCGCACTCGGGCGGCCGGTGACCAGCGCCGCACCACGGTCGGCCGTGAACTCGCGGTAGCGCGACAGGGCCATCATGAGCAGGAAGGAGAGCACGTAGACGACGAGCGAGGCGAGCAGGATGGCCAGGAAGCCCGGGCCTTCGTCGTCGCCGCCACCGCCGCCGTGGCCGCCGCCGAAGAGAAAGCCGAACTGCAGGATCATCGCCGCCACCGAGGCGAAGAACGAGGCAATCGTCATGATCGCCACGTCCCGGTTCTTGACGTGCGCGAGCTCGTGCGCCATGACGCCCTCGAGCTCGGCGGGCGAGAGCATCTTCATGATCCCGGTGGTCGCGCAGACCGTCGCGTTCTTCTGCGAGCGCCCGAGCGCGAATGCATTGGGCATCTCCGTGTGGGCGACCGCGATCTTCGGCTTGGGCAGGTCGGCCTGGATGCAGAGGCGCTCGATCATCGAGTGCAGCTCGGGAGCCTCCTGCGGCGTCACCTCACGCGCGCCCATCGCATGCAGCGCGAGCTTGTCGGAGGTGAAGAACTGCAGCGCGGCGAAGCCGCCCGCGATCAGCAGGATCATGATGCCCTGAACGCCGGCGTAGAACAGCACGCCGACGAACGCGACGTACAACGCACCGAGCAGGAACATCGTGAGGATCATCCGGGACTGCAGCCCGGCATCGCGTGTGAACGTCGTCTTCGTGGCAGCCATGGATCCATTCTGCCAAACCGCGCACCCCGGCTTGCCAGCTGCGCCGCGCTGCCAGCGTCGGGGGCCGATCTGCCTGCACAGCGAGGGGAAACGCGGGCGCTTGTCGCAGCCGTTGCGCAAGGTCGCTCGCAAGGCTCCATAACCCGGGTGCCGGATTGATCCGCTGCGCAGCGCAAACCTAGACTCGTCGTTCGCATGCGCGTCCGCCTTCTCCTGACAGCCATCGCGCTGGCGCTCCTGCTGTGGGCGGTGCTGCCCGTGCCGTCCTCCGGCAAGTCCAAGCAGCAGGAGCTGCAGGAGCTGCAGTCGAAGATCAGCGACGCCCGCGCGAAGATCGGCCGCAAGAAGGGCGCCGAGCGGGCGCTGCGGGCGCAGATCGCCGGCTATGACCGCCGCATCCGCCGGCTGCAGGGCAAGATCGCGACGCTGCAGACGCGCCAGCAGCGCGTCCAGACCGCGCTCGACGCCAGGCGCGCCGAGCTCGAGAGCCTGCGCAGCGAGCTGCGCGCCGAGCGTGCGCGGCTCGTGCGCCTGCGCAAGCGCCTGGACGAGACGCGCACGCAGCTGCGCGTGCGCCTCGTCGAGATCTACAAGGCCGAGCCACCGGACATGGTCACCGTCGTGCTCAACTCAGACGGCTTCACCGACCTGCTCGAACGCGGCGAGTTCATCAAGCGCATCTCCGACCAGGACCGCAAGATCGTGACGATCGTGCGCGACGCGAGGACGGACTCGATCAAGAGCGAGAAGCGCCTGCGCAAGCTCGAGGCGCGCCAGCGCACGGTCACGGCGCTCGTCCAGAAGCGTCGCGACGAGATCGCCGATGTGCGGATGCAGCTCGTCGGCACGCGTGTCGGCTACACGCGCACAAAGGACGGCAAGGCGGCGGCGCTGACCAACGTGCGCGCCGACCGCAAGAACCTCGAGGAGCACGTCCACGGACTCGAGGCCGCGTCGCAGAAGATCGCCAGCCAGCTCAGTGCCGCCCAGGGCCGGTACGCCGGCGACCTGCCGATCAGGCGCGGCAATGGCAGCATGGTCTGGCCGGTCAACGGTCCCATGAGCTCGCCGTTCGGCCCGCGCTGGGGTCGGCTGCACGCCGGCATGGACATCAGCGCGCCCGAGGGCACGCCGATCCACGCCGCCGACTCCGGCCGCGTCGTGCTGATGCAGGGCACCGGGGCGTCGGGCGGGTACGGCAACTACACGTGCGTCCAGCACACCGCGACAATGTCGACGTGCTACGCGCACCAGTCGCGCTTCGGGACGAGCGTCGGCGCGAGCGTCGGCCAGGGCCAGGTCATCGGCTACGTCGGCAACACCGGCAACTCCTTCGGCGCCCACCTGCACTTCGAGGTTCGCATCAACGGCTCGCCCGTGAACCCCGTCGGCTATTTGTGATCCGTTTGGCAGGGCGAACCCCCTAGTCTCGGAGTCATGCAGCCCGAGATCGAACTCCTCGGCCTGCCCCTGAAGACGTTCGGGATGTTCTTCGGCTTGGCCTTCGTCGTCTCCGGCGCCGTCGTCGGGCGGCGCCTGAAGGAGCTGGGGCGCCCACCGGACTGGGCTTACGAGATGGTCTTCGCCGCGCTGATCGGGGGCCTCGTCGGCGCCCGGCTGTACTGGGTTCTCACCAACCTCGACGAGGTCGGCGACGACGTGATCGGCGGGGTCTTCGGCGGCTCGGGGCTCGTCTGGTTCGGCGGCCTGCTCGGCGGCGCCGCGGGTGTGCTGCTGTGGGCGCGCCGGCGGGGGATGTTCAACCTCACGCTGCTCGACGCCTGCTCGCCGGCGCTCGCGATCGGCTACGCCGTCGGGCGCATCGGCTGCCAGGTGTCGGGCGACGGCGACTACGGCAGCGCGACCGACCTGCCGTGGGGCATGGCCTATCCCGACGGGGTCGTGCCGACGACGGAGATCGTCCATCCGACCCCGATCTACGAGACGGTCGCGATGTGCCTCGTCGCCTGGGCGCTATGGCGCGGCCGCGACGCGCTGCGGCCGGGCCTGCTGTTCGCGTGCTATCTCGTGCTGGCCGGCTGCGAGCGCTTCCTCGTGGAGTTCGTGCGCCGCAACGAGGCGGTGCTGGCCGGGCTGACCGAGGCGCAGCTGCTGAGCCTCGTGATGATCGCGGCGGGCGGCATCTGGCTGGGGCGCGCGGGGCGCTCGGGAGGCATCCGGCGCGAGCCCGGTGAGCCCGTGCGCGCCGCGGCACCCTCAACGCCCTAGCGTCTCGACCA
>DASYVZ010000149.1:0-6122 GCA_035936515.1 Solirubrobacteraceae bacterium
CGCCATTACGGCATCCAGCCCCCGGAGGACGCCGAGCAGAGCACCGGTGAGGCACCGCACGACATGCGAGGGGCCGTCTCGCAGCAGCGCGATCAGCCGCCTGGCCGGTCACGTTCGACATCCAGCGGCTCGAGCCGCGGCCAGAGTGGCGGCTCGACGCTGAAGCGCACCGCGAAGGAGTTCTCCGCCGACAACCTGCCGCACTGGGCCGCCGCGCTGACGTACTACGGGGTGCTGTCGATCTTTCCCGCGCTGCTGGCACTCGTCTCGATCCTCGGCCTGATCGGCAGCTCGGCGATCCAGCCGCTGAGCGACAACCTCGCGAAGGTCGCACCGGGACCAGCGAAGGAGATTCTCACCGGAGCGCTGCAGGGACTGCAAAACGGTAGCGGCGCAGGACTGCTGTTCATCGTCGCACTGGCGGGCGCGATCTGGGCGGCGTCGGGCTACATCAGCGCGTTCATGGATGCGTCCAACGCGATCTACGACATCGAAGAAGGCCGCCCGATCTGGAAAAAGCTGCCGCTGCGGATCGCGATCACCATCCTCATGCTCGTCCTGCTCGCCATCAGCGCCCTCGCCGTCGTGCTGACCGGCCCGCTAGCCGAACAGGCCGGCAAGCTCGTGGGCGTCGGCAGCGCGGCAGTGACGATCTGGGATATCGCCAAATGGCCGATCCTGGTGCTGATCGTCGCGTTCATGTTCGCCGTGCTGTACTACAGCGCCCCGAACGTCAAGCAGCCCAGCCTCAAGGCCGTCATGCCCGGCGGCATCCTCGCCGTCGTCGTCTGGATCCTGGCATCAGCCGCGTTTGCGTTCTATGTCGCGAACTTCGGCTCTTACAACAAGACCTACGGCGCCCTCGGCGGCGTGATCGTGTTCCTCGTCTGGCTGTGGCTGACGAACATCGCGATCCTGCTCGGCGCCGAATACAACGCCGAACGCGCACGCACACAACACATCAAATCCGGACACTCGGCCCACGACGAGCCCTACCTCCCGGCCCGCTCACAGCCCTAACGGACGCACTAGGCACCAGCAACGGCACTGGCCGCCGGCGTTCTCGCCGCGCTCGCGCAGGTCTTGTGCGCGCCCGACGCGGCCCGCATGAGCTCGGGCGCCGGGCGCGCGGAGGTGCTAGTTCTCGAAGGCGACGGCCTCGACTCCGTATTTCGGTGCGGCGGCCATCGTGCGCGCGATCTCGTCCTCGTCGACTGGGGGCGCCGGCCCGTCGTCGGTGGCCGGGCGTCCGGAGTCGCGGAAGAAGCCCTCCATCCCGGCGGGCGTGAAGCCCACGAGCAGGCGGCTGGGAGTATCTGCCGTGTTGCGGAAGTTGTGGACCGTGCCGCGTGGAACGTAGGCGTATCCGCCCGGCCCGAGCGCGTGCAGCTCGTCGCCGATGCGGACCTCGAATGTGCCGTCGAGGACTTAGAACTCGTCCTCGCGGGTGTGGATGTGCGGCGGGGGCCCGCCGCCGGGGGCGGTGAGGTTCTCGAGGAGCACGAGGCTTCCGCCGGTGCTCTCGCCCGTCGCCTTGAGCGTCATCGTGTCTTCGACGATCCAGATCCGTTCGCCTTCGCCCGCGGCGATCGAGTGGCCGATGTTGGTGGGTGTGGATGTGGTGTTCATGCCGTGATCGTCTACGCGACCGCTCATCAGCGCCACTGCTCTTGCTTCTATGACTAGTAGAGTCGCTTCATGTCGCTTGGCGATGTTCAGCGCCTCCGGGCGTTTGCGCTGGTGCTCGACCTCGGGTCCATCTCAGCGGCGGCGAGCGTCCTGGGATACACGCAGTCGGCGGTCTCACAGCAGCTGGCGGCGCTTGAACGCGAGGTGGGGACGCCGCTGGTCGATCGCTCGCAGCGTCCTCTGCGCGCCACCCGCGCCGGTGCGACCCTGCGCCCGCACGTCGAGCGCGTGCTCGCCGCGCTGGGTGGTGCCGAGGCCGCCGTCGGCGATCTGCGTGGCGGCACGTCGCGGCTGCGTCTGGCCGCGTTCCCCAGCGCCCTGTCCTCGTTCGTGCCGGCGGCGGTACGGGACCTGCGCCGGGCTCATCCGCAGCTCGTCGTCCAGGTCCTCCAACTCGAGACGTACGAGGCGGTCGAGCGCCTCCGCGGCGGCGACGCCGACCTTGCGGTCGTGCACCACATGCCTGGGGTGGCGGTCCCGGAGACAGCGGGACTGCAGCGCCGCCATCTGCTCGTCGATCACCTCCACGTGGTGCTGCCACAGGGCCACCGCCTCGCCCGGCGCGATGCCGTGAGCGTCACGGACCTCGACGCTGAGCCGCTGATTCTGCCGCGCCGCGACACACCCGCCGGGCGGTTTCGGTCCTTGGTGGAGCACCTCTGCGCCCAGGCCGGCTTCGCGCCACGTGTGACCTACGAGCTCGACGACCTGCCAGCCGCACAGGCGTTCGTCGCTGCCGGCATCGCCATCGTGCCCATGCACGGCCTGACCCTCGCCACCCTGCCACCCGGCGCGACGGCCCGTCCACTCGTCGAGCGACCCGCCGGCAGCCGCACGGTCGAAGCGCTCGCCCCCGCCGCCGGTCGCACCGCGGTCGCCGACGACCTCCTCGACCGCCTGGCCCACGCCGCGAGTGCATACGCCGTGTCACCGCTGAGGGCCGCTCAACCAAGGCGCAGTGCTCCTCTCGAAGCGATCGAGTAACGACTCGTCAGCCGCCCCGCGGCGGCTCCACACGAGGCGGCGTGGCGTGATTCGATCTGCCAGATCCGCGGCGGCTAAGCGCTCTCGCTGGAGCGCTGCACGACCGTAGCTGGTCCTCCCGCGGGATGCTGCACGGAGATCGGCGCGCGTGCCTCGCCGAGCGCGTCTCGCTGCTGAATCTCAGCCGCGACGGCGCGCGCGCCGGGCGCCGGGCGCCACCGCTTCTGCCTCGCCTCGCGGGAGCCTGACGATCAGCGCACCGTCACCTCGTTGATCATCCCCAGCTCGATGTGCGGCCGCCCGCCTCCGCGATTGCGCACGAAGCAGATCACGGCATAGCGGCCGGCGCTGAAGTCCAGCTGCGTGACCTGGCGCTCGCGACCTTCGAGGATCGCCGTCTCGCGCGTCACCTCGGTGTTGATCGGCGGCGGCCCGATGGACGTCTGCGTCGTGAAGAACCGCTTGACGTCCGCGAGGCTTCTGCCGGCGCGGATCGGCGTGAAAAAGGCGTGGTGGGGCTCCCGCCCGGTGTTGTCGAAGTCGACGCTGTTGGCACCCCGCCGCAGGCCGGAGACCTTGAAGGAGAAGTCGACCGCCTCGACGCGGGCCGGCGCGCGCGGAGGCTGCGGGACGTCCTGCGGCGCCGTCACCTCGAACGCGGCGACGCGGCCCGGCCGCCCCAGCGTCGCCGCGACGTAGTAGTTGCCGGCCGGCAGGGCCTGCAGCGTCCTGCCCGTCGCGCCCGGCTCGGTGAGGCCCACGCCGCCGGCCGTCCGCAGCCAGTCCGGCAGCGGATGGCGGACCCGCAGCGCCTCCTCGACCGTGTGGTCACCGTCGATCCGCCACAGCTGCGCCTTGTGCGGCGCGTCGCCGACGTTGCGCAGGCGGATCTCGACGAGGCCGCCACGAACCGTCCGCGGCGCGCGGTAGCGAAACCTGCCGGGCGCGCTGTCGTCGACGGTGATCGTCAGGCGCGTCCGCTTCTGCGCCGCCTCGCGCAGTGGATCGGCCCTGACGGTGCCGCCCGCCGGCGGAGCGACAGTGCGCTCCCGTGGCCTCGGCGCCTCCTCGACGACGACGTCGCCTCCCCCGCATCCGGGGAGCGTCACGGCGAGCGCCAGAAGCGACGATGCTGCCAACCGGCTGGCGCCCGATCCCACGCCGCGCATTGGATCAGCCCGCCGCTACCGCGGTCAAGGCGGCGTCTGCCGGCACGCAGACGGCGCCAGCCTGAACGGCGCGAGAAACTCGCTCTGGACCTAACGAGCGTGACCTGAGCGGGGGCGGTCAGCCGTTGCGATCGCCGGACGTTCAAGTAGCGCTGAGCCGTAGCCCCGCGAGCACGTTGTGCGCATCCGCTGCGGGCAGTGCGACGGTCTTCGCGTCGACATCAGCCTGCGTGCTGAGGGCGATGCCGTCCATGCCGGGCTGCGCGGTATAGACGGTGACGTGCGTCGGTGGCCGTGGGAGCGCGCGGCCGGCGAGCGCGGAAAGCCGAGCGTAGATCTGCTCGAGGCCGTCGACCTCGCAGAACGCCACCAGCGTCTGTCGCCCGGCGGGGTCCGCGACCGTGGACACGCAGCCGTCGAAGCGGATCGGCCGCACCATCGTCAGCTCATCGTGCAGCTGCTCGGCAATGTCGGCGAGCTTCTGGGCACCAATGCCGGTCTCCGCCGCGAGGTCATCGGGATTGAACGTCGTCACGTGGAACTCCGGACGGCGAAACCATTGGCAGCCGGCTACCTGCACCTCCTCGGGGGCCTCAAGTGCGACGGAGAAGACGAGCGACTCGGTCACGAGGTTCCCCTGCAGCTGCGGCCGTTGCTCCGGCGCTGTCGCTCGTCGCATGCCACACGTCTACCCGACGCGCTGGGCCCCGGTCATGACGGCACGGCCAAACTCAGCGGCATCCGTCGGATAACGACGGCGACGATCACGGCGGGGGCGGCAGGTTCGGTGCTCCACGTGATCGTCGACGGCTGCCGCGATCATCCGTGCTCGAAGCCCGCGAGCGCGCTCGCCAAGCGGCCGCATCGAACGAGAGTGAGCAATCCCAATCCCACAGCCGAACGGGTGATCCGGCGTGTGGGTGTTCGCGTGGCAACGCTGTAGCTCGCGATACGCTCCGCCCGTGAAGCGTGTAGCCATCGTGAGCGTGGGCGTGTGGTTGGCACTGGCAGTGCTCGGTCACGCTCGGGAGCGCTCGGGCTCTGCGACCTGCGAATGTCGGACCGACTGCTGGTGCAAGCGCCCGGGCCTGAACCTCTTCAGGTGGGTGTTCCCGTTCGGGCACAGCTTCGGCTGCTAGACGAAGCGGAAGCGCATCCGGACGCCGCCCAGCCTTCTGTTCAGCTCCCGCGGGCGGGTCACCCGGAGTGGGAGGCGCGCCGGTGCCGCCGGCGCGTCCCGGAGTTGAACCGTGATCGGCCGCGAAGACGTCGCCGAAAGCGAACGGCTAGCGAATGCGGATGTCGAGCCCGAACAGCAGCAGCGGCCACAGCAGAACCGCCAGAAGTGCCGAGATCAGCCGCCCAAAGGTGGTCAGGTGATCGAAGTAGTTGTTCGCGACGGCGACCAGGATGCCGAGCACGAGGTAGATCGCGACAGCGATACCTGATCGGTACGCCGGCGCGTAGCTGTATCTGCCGTAGGTGGGGTAGCGCATGGCCTCGAAGTACCCGACTAACGGCGCGCTGTTATGCGCATCAACGGATGTTCGATCGCTGTCACCGGTCGTCCCACAGCCGAACCTCGAGCGGGACTGGTGGGAAGGGCGGTTTCGCCTTTGGCATGATCGCGGCGATGGCGTCAGATCTCGCAAGCGACCTCTTGAGGCGGGGTGGGGAGGCGTTGGCGGTGGCCGATTGGGCTCGCGCGCGCGTCTGCTTTGAGCAGGCGCGGGAGCTGGCCGAGACGGCAGAGGTCCTTGATGGCCTTAGCCAGGCCGCTCATTTTCAGGGCTGTCATCAAGAGGCGATCGAGTTGAAGGAGCGTGCGTTCGCGGCGTACCGTCGTCGCGGGATGCGCGCGCAGGCGTCGAACGCGGCGCGTTGGCTGGCGTTCTTGTATGGGGCGGTTCACGGCAACAGGGCCGCCGCCAACGGCTGGATGGCTTGGGGTGAACGCCTTCTGGAAGGGGTTGATGAGTGCGTCGAGCACGGGCGCCTGGCGCTCGACGGGGCCGCGTGGACCGAGGACCCGGCAGAACGCGAGCGTCGTGCGTTGGCTGCGCTCACGATCGCGCGCCGCTTCGGCGATCGCGACCTTGAGTTCAGCGCACAGGCCCTGCTGGGGCACGCGTATGTGGTCTCGGGGCGTGTCGAAGCCGGGATGTCGCTGATCGACGAGGCGATGGCCGCCGTCGCCGGCGGCGAGGTCGCCGGTGTCGACTCGATCGGCGAGATCTACTGCCGGCTGTTGGGCGCCTGCGAGCGCACGACGGACGTCAG
>DASYVZ010000150.1:0-2248 GCA_035936515.1 Solirubrobacteraceae bacterium
GGACCGGGGGCTGCCTCGATGAGCCTCGCGCACCGATGAACACCTACGGCCTGACCGACGACCAGAAGGACATCCGCGCCCTCGCTGCGCGCTTCGCCGACGACATCGTCGCGCCGCAGGCGATGCAGTGGGACAAGGAGCATCGCTTCCCCAAGGAGGTCGTCCAGCAGCTCGGCGAGCTCGGTCTGATGGGTGTCTGCGTCCCGCAGAACCTCGGCGGCGCCGGCGCCGACTACCTCACGTACGTGCTCGTCATCGAGGAGCTCTCGCGAGCGGACGCCGGCCTTGGCGTGACCCTCGCCGTCCACACCGGGGCGGGCACGCTGCCGATCATCGCCCGCGGGACGCGCCAGCAGATCGAGCGCCTCGTGCCGCCGCTCGCCCAGGGCCACGAGCTCGCGGCGTTCGCGCTGACCGAGTCCAACGCCGGCTCGGATCCCGCCGCCCTCGCGACGCGGTCGGACAACGGCAACCTCACCGGCACGAAGCAGTGGGTCACCAACGGGTCGGTGGCGCACTGCTTCATCGTCTTCGCGAAGGACCCCGACCGCCCGAGCGCATTCATCGTGCGCCGCGGCGCGCACGGCTTCAAGCCAGTGCGCGAGACCGACAAGCTCGGCCTCAACTCGTCGAGCACCTCGGACCTGCAGTTCGACGAGACCCCCGCCGAGCGTCTCGGCCTGCCCGGTGCCGGGCTGCGGATCGCGCTCGCGACGCTCGACGGCGGGCGGATCGGAATCGCCGCGCAGGCGACGGGGATCGCGCAGGCGGCGCTCGACCTCGCGGTCAAGCACGCCAAGGAACGGCGCACGTTCGGCAAGCCGATCGGCGCCCACCAGGCGATCCAGCAGAAGCTCGCCGACATGCAGACCGAGATCGAGGCCGCGCGCGCCCTGACCTGGCGCGCCGCGCGGCTGAAGGACGCAGACCGTCCGCACACCGTCGAGGGCGCGCAGGCGAAGCTCTTCGCCTCGGCCGTCGCGCGCCGGGTCACCGGCGAGGCGATACAGGTGCTGGGCGGCTACGGCTACACGCGCGAGGTGCCCGCCGAGCGCTACTACCGCGACGCGAAGGTCACCGAGATCTACGAGGGCACGTCCGAGATCCAGCGCCTGGTCATCGCCCGCGCGCTGCTCGGCGAAGCCGCGCGGGAGTGAGCAGGACCCGCCGGCACATGGACGCCGCCGGAGTTCACATCGGCGAAGCGTCATCCGGCGCAGCGGCGGCTGGTACTGCTTTCGCAGAGTCGGCTGCCCAGCCCAATAGGCTGCGGGCAGTCGTGACCACCAAGCCGCTCAACATCGACCCGATCGCCGAGGCGCGCCGGCACTGGACCGAGCGCTGGGGCGGCGAGCCGGCGCGCCCGATGGCGGCGATCACCTCCATCATGCGGGCCCAGCAGATCCTGCTGGCCCGTCTCAACGAGCTGCTGGGGCCGCTCGGGTTGACCTTCCCGCGCTACGAGGCGCTCATGCTGTTGTCGTTCACGCGTGAGGGCACGCTGCCGCTGGGCAAGATCGGGGAGCGCCTCCAGGTCCACCGCACGAGCGTCACGAACATCGTTGACAAGCTCGAGGCCGACGGGCTCGTGCGCCGCATCGCCCACGAGTCCGACCGCCGCACGACGCTGGCGGAGATCACCGCAGCCGGCCGCGATGTCGCCCTGCGCGCGACCGAGCTGCTCAACGCCGACAGCTTCGGCCTTGCGGCGCTCGACGAGGCCGAGCAGGAGCGCCTGACGGAGCTGCTGCGCACGCTGCGCCAGGAGGCCGGCGACTTCGAGTAGGGCCAGCAGGCATCGTACGTTCGTCGGGACCGGTCGTGCAGGTGGTTACCTGCACTCCAAAAGGGGGACCTTCGAAGGCATGACCCCCCTCAGACGGACCATCCTCGCGATCCTCGTCGCCTCGCTCGGCGCCGGCAGCGCGGTCGGGCTCGCTGCCTGCAGCGAAGACGACATCACCGGCGACGCCGACGACCGCGTCTCGATCTCGCTGCGCGACTTCGACATCTCCCCCGAGCGCGTCGAAGTCACGGCCGGCCAGGTCGAGATCGACGTCACCAACGACGGCGACCGCGTCCACGAGCTCGCCATCAGGACGCCGAGCGGCGTCGAGCGCACCGGCGAGATCCAACCGGGCGAGAGCGACAGCATCACGGTCGATCTTCCGGAGGGGACCCACCGGCTCTTCGACCCGCTGCGCGACTACCAGGACCGCGGCATGACCGCGCGGATCGTCGCGACCGA
>DASYVZ010000151.1:0-2666 GCA_035936515.1 Solirubrobacteraceae bacterium
GGGCGCGCCGCGCCTGAACGCGCTCGCGCTCGCGCTGGCCGCCCACGAGCCGGCGCGAACGCTCGAGCGCGGCTACGCGCTGGTGACGGACACCGGCGGCGAGATCGTCACGAGCGCCGCCGCCGCGCGCGACGCGGGCGATGTGCGGCTGCGGTTCGCAGACGCCGCGCTGGATGCGACGATCAAGGGCGACCATGACCGAGCCTGAGCCGATCCCGCTGACCGCCCAGCCGCTGACCTACGAGGCCGCGACCGCGCGGCTGGAGGAGATCATCAAGCGCCTGGACTCGGGCGAGGCGGGGCTGCGCGAGACGCTCGAGCTCTGCCGCGAGGGCCGCACGCTCGTGGAGCTGTGCGCCGCCGAGCTCGAGGCGGTCGGCCAAGGTCTTGAGGAACTGCAGCTCGGGGAGCTCGTCGCGCGGTTGGAGGCCGGGGCGGGCACGGCGGGCTGAGTGGCCGACGGATCGCCGAAGGGAACATGCGCGCGGAGAGGCCGGCCTTCTGCGATCCTTGCCGCGCCGAGTGCTGCGAGCGCACGTTGTGATCGCGGCGTCGGCCGAGCGCCTGTCCTGATCGCAAGTCGTCGCCCGAGGAGCGGTTCTGCCGAAGCGAAGAAGCGATGAAGCGCGCGTGCGTGCGCGCTCGCTGGTGGTGGGCCTGTGCACCGCCGCGGTGGTGCTCGGCACGCCGCTCGTCGGCTCCGGCCGCGGCGGGTTTCTGAGCGCCGACATCGCGCTGGGCGCTCGGTCGCAGAGCCACGTCGCCGTCGCCGACGCCTTCGTCAGCGCCCGCAGCCCGAAGCGCAATTTCGGCCGCGCGCCGACGCTGCGCGTAGGCGGTCGGTCGCACGCGCGCAGCTATCTGCGCTTCAGCCTGCCGCGGCCGCTGCGGCGCGGCGGGCCGCGCGCCCGCCTGCGACTCTTCGCGACGAGCGGCTCGAGCTCGGGGGTGGCGGTTCGGCTCGTGCGCGGCGGACGATGGCGCGAGCGCTCGCTCGCGGCCGATTCCGCGCCGCAGCTCGGAACCGTCGTCGGCCGCCGCAGCCGGGTGCGTGCCGGGCGCTGGCTGACGATCGACATCTCGCGCGCGATCTACGGTAAGCGCACAGTCGAGCTGGCGCTCGTGCGCCGCGGGGCGGGAGAGCTGCGCTTCCTCAGCCGTGAGGCCGGCCGGGCGCAGGCTCCGCGCCTTGTGCGGGGCGAGGCAGCGCCGCGGCCACCCGTCGTGGCGGCCGCCGGCGACATCGTCTGCGATCCCCGCTCGCCGAACCGCCGCAAAAAGGTTCCCGGGACGTGCCTCGATCGCCAAACGTCCGATCTGCTCGTGCGCCGCGAGCTCGCGGCCGTGCTGACGCTCGGCGACAACCAGTACGAGACGGGGGCGCTGTCGGCGTTCCGCTCGAGCTATGACCGGACGTGGGGCCGCGTGAAGGCGATCACCCGCCCGACGGTGGGCAACCACGAGTACCTCACCCCCGGCGCGGCCGGCTACTTCGACTACTTCAACGGACCCGGTCGCGTCGAGGGTCGCGCGGGGCGGCGCGGGGAGGGCTGGTACAGCTTCGACGTCGGCGACTGGCACCTCGTCGCGCTGAACTCCGTTTGCGACGAGGTCGGCGGCTGCGGTCCCGGCTCACCGCAGCTCGAGTGGCTGAAGGCCGATCTTGCGGCCCATCCGGCGACGTGTACGCTCGCCTACTGGCACCACCCGCGCTTCTCGAGCGGGTTTCCCCGCTCCAACCCGCGCTCCGACGCGTTCTGGCGCGTCCTCTACGACGCGGGCGCCGATGTCGTCCTCAACGGTCACGCGCACGACTACGAGCGCTTCGCGCCCCAGACGCCCGACGCGCAGCGCGACGACGCGCGCGGGATCCGGCAATTCGTCGTCGGCACCGGCGGCAAGAACAACTACCCGTTCGGCAGCGTCGAGCCCAACAGCGAGGTCCGCGACGCCGCCACGTCCGGCGTGCTGCTGCTGACGCTGCGCCGCGGGGGCTACGACTGGAAGTTCGCACCGGTGCCCGGAGGGCGGCTGCGCGACGCGGGCTCCGGCGCCTGTCACTGAGCCGGGAGCAGGCTGAGCCGCCGTCAGCCGGCGACCCGAGCGACGGGCGCGAACCTCCCGTTGCGCATGAGAAAGACGGTGACCGTGTTGGCTCCCTCGCGCAGGCTCGACCCGGGGACGAGGCCCGAGAAGCGCACCGTGTCGCCGACGGGGTAGGTGCGCCCCCCGGCGACGATCCGGCCGTTGACGGCGAACGCGAGGCGCATTCCGACGGATCCGCCGCGCGTGAAGCGACCCGTCACGTAGACCGGCAGCACACCGGATTCGAACGAGACTTTGCGGAGCTCGCGGCTGCCCTCGATCGTCGCGCGAACCGTGCCGGAACTGACGATCGGCAGCGAGCTGACGCTGCGACCGAGGGGGGCGGGGTCGACGCTCGTGCGAAACAGGTTAAGGGGGTCGGGGAACAGCCGGCGCTGGCGCGCCAGCTCGGCGTCACGCGCGCGGACGAAGGCGCCGAGCGGCATCGACACGAAGCGTCCGCGACGGCCGTTGCGCACGCTCGGAACTACGGCGGGCAACGGCTCGGTCAGCGTCGTCCCGTCGACGCCGGGCGGCGTCCTGCCGCCGATCACGTCGGCGATCGTCGGCAGGATGTCGAC
>DASYVZ010000152.1:0-4589 GCA_035936515.1 Solirubrobacteraceae bacterium
CCGTCTCGCCGGGTGGGGCGCCAGCTCCGGCGCGGCGCTGCTGTGGGGGCTGGCCGCCGGCGCGACCGAGCGCGCAACAAACGCGCCAGACCCCGGCGCGGGGGCCGGGGTCTGGACGAGAGGATGCGCGGGCACTCGCGCGCCCGCCGGACGACGCTCGAGCTACTGATCGGAGTCGGACTTCGACGCGGACGTCTCGCCCTCGATCGTCTGGGGCTCACCGCCGC
The DNA here is from genome assembly GCA_035936515.1 of Solirubrobacteraceae bacterium. Lineage (GTDB taxonomy): Bacteria > Actinomycetota > Thermoleophilia > Solirubrobacterales > Solirubrobacteraceae > CADCVQ01. Next base: position 228 of record DASYVZ010000152.1, read on the forward strand.
CGAGCGCGATCTGAACGCGCTGCGGCTTGGCCTGCTCGGGCTTCGGGACGCGCACCTCGAGCACGCCGTTGTCGAACGAGGCGGTCACGGCGCCGGCGTCGATGCCCTCGGGGAGCGTGAGCGAGCGAGCGAACGCGCCGGTCGAACGCTCGAGACGGTAGTAGCCCTCGTGCTTGTCCTCGAGCTCGGTCTTGCGCTCGCCGGAGATCGTCAGCACGTTGTTCTCGACCTCGATATTCACGTCGTCCTCGCTCATGCCGGGAAGGTCGGCCTTGAGGACGAAGTGCTCACCGGCCTCGATGAGGTCCATCGCCGGAATCCAGCGGCGTGCGGCTGCGCCGCCGTTGCCGCCACGGCCCGTCGGCGTCTCGAAGAACGTCGAGAAGAGGCGGTTCATCTCGCCTTGCAGCGTGTCGATCTCGCGAAGCGGATCCCAACGTACAAGTGCCATCGAATACCTCCCTTCGGAGCTTCCGGGTACGTGGTCTGGTTAATAGGACCTGAGTCAGGTCATGTCAACTTTGACGCTCAGGTGCAGCAGCCCCAGCCGGTCGCGTGCAGCACGCGATCCCAGGCGTCGCCGAGCATCTCGAGCTCCTCGGGACTGAAGAGATCGAGGAACATCGCGCGCACGCCGGCGAGGTGCGTGGCGCGCGCGGCGCGCAGCTTCTCGCGCCCGGCCGGCGTGAGCTTCGCGAACGCTCCGCGCGCATCGTCGTTGCACGCGACGCGCTCCAGCAGGCCTTCGCGCTGCAAGCGGTCCACGAGGCGCGTCAGCCCGCTGCGGCTGAGCAGGATCGACGAGGCGAGGTCGCACATCCGCATGCGTTCGTCCTCGGCATCGGCAAGGTACATGAGAACCTCGTAGGAGCTGAGCTGCAGGCCGTGGGCGGCCTCGAGCTGCGCGTCGAGCGCCTTGGCCATGGCCGCGTGCGCGCGCAGCATGCCGCGCCACGCGCGCAACTCTGGCGGCGCGAGCAGGCGCAGGTCCGGCGTCTCGCCGATGATGGCCATGCTTCGAGGATAGTGCGTTCTGATTGCACGCACAACGAGTCGCGGCGGACCGACGTTTGACCAGCGAGCATCGCGGGATCTGGATGGATATGAGCTTTGAACCGCTGGTCCACGTCGTCCGCGAACCGGCCGGAGAGCCCGATGGTGCCCTCGTCCTCCTGCACGGCCGCGGCGCCGACGAGCACGACCTCACGTCCTTGCTCGACGTGCTCGACCCCGAGCGGCGCCTCGTCGGCATGACGCCGGGTGCGCCGCTGCCCGGACCCGGCGACAGCGGCGGGCGCTGGTGGTACATGGTTCCGCGCGTCGGCTATCCCGACCCGGCGACGTTCCACGCGACCTACGCGCAGCTGACGGCCTTCCTCGACGGGTGGCTGCAGGAGCGTGCGATCACGTGGGAGCGCACGCTGATCGGCGGCTTCTCGATGGGCTGCGTCATGTCCTACGCGACCGGCCTCGGGCCGCGCCGCCCCGCCCCCGCCGGCATCCTGGCCATGAGCGGCTTCATCCCGGCGGTCGAGGGGTGGGACGCCGAGTTCGAGACGCGCGGCGACCTGCCCGTGTTCGTCACCCATGGCGCGCACGATCCCGTCATCTCCGTCGAGTTCGCGCGCGACGCCCGCCGCCGGCTCGAGGCCGCGGACCTGCCCGTCGAGTACCACGAGCACGCGGGCGGACACCAACTCGATCCGCGGGCGCTGTCGCGCATGACGGAGTGGGTGGCCGAGCGCGCTACGCAGTTCGCGGCCTGAGCGGCTGAGCCCCTCAGCTCGCGACGAGCAGGGAGCGGCCGGTCATCTCCGGCGGCTGTGCGACGCCCAGCAGCTCGAGGGCCGTCGGGGCGATGTCGGCGAGGATCCCGCCGGCGCGATCGAGCGCGGCGCCCTCAACCGTGACGACCAACGGGACCGGGTTCAGCGAATGCGCGGTGTTCGGCGAGCCGTCGGGCTCGAGCATGTGGTCGGCGTTGCCGTGGTCGGCGGTGACGAGGCAGGCGCCGCCCGTCGAGGCGACGGCCTCGACGATCCGCCCCAGGCAGCCGTCAACCGTCTCGATCGCGGCGACGGCCGCGGCGACGACGCCCGTGTGGCCGACCATGTCCGGGTTGGCGAAGTTGATGATCGCGAAGCGGAAGTCCTCCTCGTGCCAGGCGCTCACGAAGGCCTCGGTCGCGCCGCGCGCGCTCATCTCCGGCTTGAGGTCGTACGTCGGGACGTCGCGTGGCGAAGGCACGAGCTCGCGCCGCTCGCCGTCCTCCGGACGCTCCTTGCCGCCGCCGAAGAAGTACGTGACGTGCGGGTACTTCTCGGTTTCGGCGACGTGCAGCTGGCGTTCGCCCTGGGCCGCGATGACGCGCGGCAGCGTCACCGCCGGGCGCATCGGCCGGAAGATGACGGGATAGTCGCCCAGCGTCCCGCCGTACTCGGTCAGGGTCGTGTAGCGCGCCACCGGAGGCGTGCCGCGGCGATCGATCTCCGGGCACGCCGGCTCGGCGAGCGCGCGCGACATCTCGCGCATCCGGTCGGGGCGAAAGTTGAAGGCGAGGACCGAGTCGCCCGGCCGGATCGTGCCGTCGCGGGTGCCGATGCGGGTCGGCGCGACGAACTCGTCGGTCTCGCCGCGCTCGTAGGCGGCGTGCGCCGCCGCGCTTGCGGTCGGCGCTTCATGGTCGGCGATGCCGTGCACGAACAGGTCGTAGGCGCGCTGCACCCGGTCCCAGCGGTTGTCACGGTCCATCGCGAAGAACCGCCCGACGACGCTCGCGACGCGGGCGGTCCCCGTCTCCGCGCACCAGCTCTCGAGCGTCTCGAGAAACCCGACGCCGCTGTGCGGCAGCGTGTCGCGCCCGTCGGTGAAGGCGTGGATCACGAGGTCCTCGACGCCCGCCTCGGCCGCGGTGCGCAGGAGCGCGTGGAGATGCTCGATGCTCGAGTGCACGCCGCCGTCGGACACGAGCGTGAGGACGTGCACGCGCGGAGCGTCCTGCAGCGCCTCGAGCAGGACACGGTTGCCGCCGAAGCCCGGCAGCTTCGCGGCCTCGTCGATGAGCGTCAGGTCCTGCTTGACGATGGCGCCCGCGCCGAGGTTGAGGTGGCCGACCTCCGAGTTGCCCATCTGCCCCTCGGGCAGCCCGACGGCGCCGCCGCACGCCGTCAGCGTCGTGTGGGGGTAGCGCTTCCAGAGGTCGTCGAAGACCGGTGTGTGGGCCAGCGAGACGGCGTTGCCGGGGCCGTCGGGCGCCAGACCCCAGCCATCGAGGACGACGAGGCAGACCGAGGAGGCGATGCCCACCGCGACGAGCTAGGTGGTGCCGGGTGCGGCGACTTGCACGGCGGCGTCGACGATGCGCGCGAAGGAGTCGGGGTCCAGCGAGCCGCCGCCGACGAGGGCGCCGTCGACGTCGGGCAGTGCGAGCAGCTCGGCCGCGCCGTCGGGCGATACCGAGCCGCCGTAGAGGACGCGCGCGAGCGCAGCCGCCGAGGGTGCCTTGTCGGCGATCAGCGCGCGGATGAAGGCGATCGCGTCCTGCGCCTGGTCGGGCGTCGCGACCTTGCCGCTGCCGATCGCCCAGATCGGCTCGTAGGCGACCGTGACCTGCGCGATCTGCTCGTCGGTCAGGCGCTCGAGGCCCTCCTGGACCTGGTGGCGCAGCTTGCGCTCGGTGTCGCCGCGGTTGCGCTCCTCCTCGGTCTCGCCCACGCAGAGGATCGGCTTGAGGCCCGCGTCCAGCGCCGCGAGCACCTTCAGCGACAGCGCCTTGTCCGTCTCGCCGAAGTGCTGGCGCCGCTCGGAGTGGCCGAGCACGACGCCGTGGACGTCGAGCTCGGTCAGCATCGGCGCCGAGACCTCGCCGGTGAACGCGCCGCTGTCGGCCTCGTGCATGTTCTGCGCGAAGACCTCCACGCGGGAACCGCGGGTCGAGTCGACCATTGCCTGCAGCGCGGTGAACGGCACGCAGATCGCGACGTCGACGCCGTCGGCGCCGTAGACGCGCGGAAGCAGGCCCTGGATGTACTCCTCGGCCTCCTCGACGGTCTTGTGCATCTTCCAGTTGCCGGCGATGAACGGCGTGCGGGCCACTAGGACAGGACCTCGAGGCCGGGCAGCGTCTTGCCCTCGAGCAGCTGCAGCGAGGCGCCGCCGCCCGTGGACATGTGCGTGATCTGGTCGTCGAGGCCGAACTGGGAGAGCGCCGCGGCGCTGTCACCCCCGCCGACGACCGTGACGGCATCCGTGGAGGCGACGGCCTCGGCGACGGCGCGCGTGCCGGCCGCAAACGGCGCCAGCTCGAAGGCGCCCATCGGGCCGTTCCAGAACACCGTGCCGGCCGACTTGATCTCGGCGGCG
>DASYVZ010000153.1:0-8164 GCA_035936515.1 Solirubrobacteraceae bacterium
GCCGCGGCCGGCCTCGTCGGCGCCCGCGACCCACCGCACGCCGAGGCGGCGATCGAAGGCGAACAGCCGCCGGCCGCTGGAGCGCTTGCGGGCGGCGGCCCGGCGACGACGGGCACCCTCTGTGGTCACGCTCTGCACCGTGGCGCCATCATGAAGCACTCGCCGGGCGGAACGCTCGGCAGCCGCCGTCGCGTCGCTACAGAAGCCCGATCCGCTTGGGTGGCCAGTACGTGGCAAACGCGTTGCCGATGATCCATTCGCGTGGGACCGGCCCCCAGAAGCGACTGTCGTCAGACGCCCCGCGGTTGTCGCCCATCATGAAGTAGTGCCCCTTCGGGACCGTGATCGAGGTCGGGAGGTCGCACCCCTCGCCGCCGCCGCACGGTTCCGCAAACGGCTCGGCCTGGCGCTTGCCGTTGCGCACGACGTGGCCGTTCTCGATCCGGAGCTTGTCGCCGGGGCCCGCGACGATGCGCTTGATGAAGTTCACGTCGGCCTGCTCGCGCGTCGGCCGCGGGCATGGCTGGTCGGACCGGTGCGAAACGCCGCACTGCTTGCCGTTCTCGGCGCCGGCCGGGGGGTGGAACACCGTGACGTCGCCGATCGCGGGGTTGCCGAAGTTGTTGCCGATCCGGTTGACGAGGACGCGCTGGCCGATCGTGAGCGTCGGCACCATCGACTCCGACGGGATCCGGTAGGGCTTGACGAGGAAGGCCTGGATTCCCAGCGCCAGACCCAGCGCCACTGCGACGATCAGGATGGTCTCGACGAACGAGTTACCCCGGCCGCGGGACGCCTCGTCCTTCGTCACGTCTTCTCGCCGGAGGAGGCCTCCTCGGCCTCGCTCGCGGCAGCAGTCCCGTCGCCGTCGGCGGCCACGGCCTCCGCGATCGCCTCGTCGGCGGCGACGCCCTCGGCATCGACGGCCTCCGGCTCGGCGGCGGCTTCGGCCTCGAGCTCGGCGGCGGGATCGTGCAGCAGCCCGGCCTCGACGCGCTCCTCCGGACCGGTGTAGCGGCGCTCGCGGACGCGGGCGCGCTTGCCGACGCGGTCGCGCAGGTAGTAGAGCTTGGCTCGGCGGACGTCACCGCGAGCGGCGACCTCGATGCGCTCGATCTTCGGCGAGTGGACCGGGAACGTGCGCTCGACGCCGACGCCGAAGGACTGCTTGCGCACCGTGAACGTCTCGCGTGCGCCGTGGCCCTGGCGCTTGATGACGACGCCCTCGAAGACCTGGGTGCGCTTGCGGGTGCCCTCGATGACCTGGAAGTGCACGCGCAGGCGGTCGCCCGCCTGGAAGCTCGGGACACGGCGCAGCTGAGCGCGCTCGAGACGTTCGATGACTGTGGACATGGCGAAGAGAGTGCGCGAAGGGAGAGCGAAGAGCGGCGCGCGGACGAAGGGTTGGCCGCGCGGAGGGCAGGATGATAGCGACGGTCACCGGCCGCCGGTCGCGCCGCGCTCGCGCGAGCGCTCCAGGCGCCACGCCCGGATCTCCTCGTGGTGGCCCGACAACAGCACGTCGGGCACCCGCCAGCCGCGAAACTCCGCCGGCCGCGTGTAGTGCGGGTACTCCGGCTGGCCCTCGAGCGCCACCGAGAAGGACTCCTCGCGGACCGACTCGCTGTGTCCGAGCGCCCCCGGCAGCTTGCGCATCACGGCGTCGCAAACGACCATCGCGGCGAGCTCTCCGCCCGCCAGCACGTACTTGCCGATCGAGATGGCGTCGCTTGCGAAGTGCTCGACGATGCGCTCGTCAAAGCCCTCGTAGCGCCCGCACAGCAGCGTGATCTCGGGCTCGCGCGCGAGCTCGTCGACGAGCCGATCGTCGAGCAGTCGCCCACCGGGCGTCAGCGCGACGACGCGCCGCTGCATGCGCAGGTCGACCGGGTCGACGCCGTAGTGGGCGCGCAGCGCGGCGTCCATCACGTCGACGCGCAGGACCATCCCGGCACCCCCGCCGAACGGGGTGTCGTCGACCTGGCCGCCGCTCAGCGGCGTGTGCTCGCGCAGATCGAGCGTGCGCAGCTCGTGCCCCGCCGCCAGCGCGTTGGCGACGTGGCGCTGCGTGACAAACCAGTCAAACCAGTCCGGAAACAGGGTGACGACGTCCAGACGCATCAAGCCGTCGCGCCCACGCTCAGCGAGTCTCGACCCCGAGGAACTCGGAGTCGACGACGATGCGGCGCTCGTCGAGGTCGATGCTGATGACGGCGTCGCCGACCATCGGCACGAGCAGGTCCCCGACCTCGAGCACCTCGCAGGAGGGCAGCGCCCGCATCGCCTGCACGACGCCCAGCTGCCGGCCCTCCGGCGTCAGGACGGCGCAGCCCTCGAGGTCCTCCGGCCAGTACTCCCCCTCGGGCAGCGGCGGCGCATCCGCGCGCTCGACGAGCAGTTCGCCCTCGCGCAGCGCCTCGGCGCCGGTGCGATCGTCGATCCCGCGCAGGCGCAGGATCGGGCGCTCGTCGGTGCCCGCACGACGGACGATCTCGTAGGCGTCCGCGCCGATCCGCACGACGCCGCCAAGCTTGAGCAGCACGGCCCGCGGGCGAGTGACGTGAAAGGAGCCGTCGAGCCCGTGCGGGCGCCCGACGCGGCCGGCGTTCAGCAACGACATGGCGCGAGGACCCCCTACTGGTCCGCTAGTCGACGATGTCGACGAACACGCGGCGGCCGTCCTTCACGGCCGCCGCCTTCAGCACGGTGCGCAGCGCGTTCGCGGTGCGGCCGCCGCGGCCGATGACCTGGCCGTAGTCCTCCTCGCCGACCGACAGCTCGAGGACGATGCTGCCGTCGTCCTCGTCGAAGGACTCGACGCGCACGGCGTCGGGATCGTCAACGAGGGCCCGGGCGAGGTATTCCAAGAGCTGCTGCACAGGACGGCCGGGCGGGCGGGGCCGTGGCGCGGACTACTTGATGCCCTGGATGCGCAGGAGGTTGCGCACCTGGTCGGACGGCTGCGCGCCGCGCTCGAGCCAGTGGCGTGCGCGGTCCTCGTCGACGCGGATCGCCGACGGCTCGGTCTGCGCGTTGTAGTGGCCGATCGTCTCTATGACGCGGCCGTCGCGCGGTGAGCGCGAATCTGCGACGACGATCCGCCAGATCGGGTCCTTGCGGCCCCCGACACGCGTGAGTCTCATTCGAACGGCCATTGGACGAGACAGCCTAGCGACCCTGCCGCATCATGGCCTGGAGGTCGGGCATCTTGCCCTTGCCAAGCTGCTTCATGAGCTTCTGCATCTGGCCGAACTGCTTGACGAGCTGGTTGACGTGCTGCACGCTCGTGCCCGACCCGCGCGCGATCCGCAAGCGCCGCGAACCCTTGATGAGATCGGGCCGGCGACGCTCGAGCGGGGTCATCGAGAGGATAATCGCCTCGATGCGATCGAGCTCGCGCTCGTCGACCTTCACGTTCTTCACGGCCGAACCCTGAAAGCCCGGGATCATGCCCAGCAGCGACTGCAGCGGGCCCATCTTGCGCATCATCTTCAGCTGCGAGAGGAAGTCCTCGAACGTGAACTCGTTGCGGCGCAGCTTGCGCTCGAGCTCCTTGGCCTCGTCCTCGTCGATCTGCGCCTCGGCCTTCTCGATGAGCGACAGCACGTCGCCCATGCCGAGGATCCGCTGCGCCATGCGGTCGGGGTGAAAGCGCTCGAACTGGTCGAGCTTCTCACCGGTCGAGGCGAACAGGATCGGCTTCCCCGTGACGGCCTTGACCGACAGCGCCGCACCGCCGCGGGCGTCGCCGTCGAGCTTGGACATCAGCACCCCGTCGAAGGCGACGGCGCCCGCGAACTGCTCGGCGACGTTGACCGCGTCCTGGCCGGTCATCGCGTCGACGACGAGCAGGATGGTCGTCGGCTTGACCGCCTTGCGGATCTTCACCAGCTCTTCCATGAGCTTTTCGTCGACGTGCAGGCGGCCGGCCGTGTCGACGATCAGGACGTCCTTGCCGTCGCGCTTGGCCTGATCGAGCGCCCACCTCGCGATGTCCACGGGGTCCTTCTGGGTGCCCTGCTCGTAGACGGTCGCGCCGACCTGGCCGCCGACCTTCACGAGCTGATCGACCGCCGCCGGACGGTAGACGTCGCAGGCCGCGAGGGCGACCGAGGAGTCGTGCTCCTGCATGAGAAACCGCGCGAGCTTGGCGCTGGCGGTCGTCTTGCCGGAGCCCTGCAGGCCGGCCATCAGGATCACCGTCGGCGGGCGCGGCGCGAACGCGACCGACGCGCTGGCGCCGCCCATCAGCGCGGTGAGCTCCTCGTTGACGATCTTGACGACCTGCTGGCCGGGGTTGAGCTTGCCGAGCACGTCGGAGCCCAGGCAGCGCTCCTTGACGGTCGTCGTGAACGACTTGACGACCTTGAAGTTCACGTCGGCCTCGAGCAGCGCGAGGCGGATCTCGCGCATCGCGGCGTTGACGTCGGCCTCGGTCAGCGTCCCGCGCGAGCGGACGTCGGCGAGGGTCGCCTGGAGCTTCTCTGAGAGCGCGTCGAACACGGGCGACCAGTCTAGGCGCGACGCACGAGCGTCACGCCGTCGCGCACGCTGAGCATCACGCTCACCACGCGCTCGTCGGCGGCGACGTGGTCGTTGAAGACGCGCAGCGCGCGCGTCGACTCCTTGTCGTCATCGGACGGCGGCGCGGCGACGCGACCGCTCCACAGGACGTTGTCGACGACGATCAGCCCGCGCTCGGAGAGCTTCGGCAGCACGCCCTCGTAGTAGTCGAGGTAGCTCTCCTTGTCGGCATCGATGAAGACGAGGTCGAAGGGCCCGTCGAGGGCGGCGATCGTCTCCTGCGCCGGGCCCTGGCGTACGTCTATGCGGTCGCTCATCCCGGCTCCCGCGATGTGGCGCTCGGCGAACGCGACGCGCTGGGGGTCGAGCTCGCACGACACGATCCGCGCGCCGGGCGGCAGCGCCTGCGCCATCGAGAGCGCGCTGTAGCCCGAGTACGTGCCGATCTCGAGCACGAGCCGCGGCTGGGCGAGGAAGACGAGGAACTCGAGAAACCGGCCTTCGACCTCGCCGGTCAGCATCTGCGGCGAATCGAGCGTCTCCCGCGTCTCGGCGGCGAGCGCCTGCAGAAACGGCGCGGGTGCGGTGGTGTGCGCGGTGGCGTACGCCTCGACGGCGTCGCTGACGAGCTCGGGGCTCACAGGACCGGCGGCGGCGGCGGCGGCGGCGCCGGCTTGACGGCGCCGGCGATCGCGCCGCCGATGTTGCCCAGCGCCTGGCTGAACTCGCTGGGAATGACGAAGATCTTGTTCGCGTCGCCCTGGGCGAGCTTGGGCAGCATCTGCAGGTACTGGTAGGAGAGCAGGCCCTCGTCGGGCTGACCTTCGTGAATCGCCCGAAAGACCGTGTCGATCGCCTTCGCCTCGCCCTCCGCACGCAGGATCGCCGCCGTGCGCTGCCCCTCGGCGCGTAGCACCGCGGCCTGCTTCTCGCCCTCGGCGTTGAGGATCTGCGACTGCTTGGAGCCCTCGGCCGTCAGGATCGCGGCGCGGCGGTCGCGCTCGGCGCGCATCTGCTTCTCCATCGCCTCCTGGATCGTCGTCGGCGGATCGATCGCCTTAACCTCGACGCGGTTGACGCGGATGCCCCACCGCCCGGTCGCCTCGTCGAGGACCGTGCGCAGCTGCGAGTTGATCGTGTCACGGCTCGTCAGCGCCTCCTCGAGGGTCATCCCGCCGATGACGTTGCGCAGCGTGGTCACGGTGAGCTGCTCGATCGCCTGCAGCGGGTTGGCGACCTCGTAGGAGACGGATTTCGCGTCGGTGATCGTGAAGTACAGGACGCTGTCGATCTGGATGCCGACGTTGTCGCCGGTGATGACGCCCGCGGGCTGGAAGGTCACGACCTGCTCGCGCAGATCGATCATGCTGCCGACGCGGTCGACGAACGGCACGACGACCGCGAGACCCGGAGTCAACGTGCGCTGATAGCGCCCCAGTCGCTCGACGACCCCGGCGCGCGCCTGCGGGATGATCCGGACGGTCTTCGCGGCGAGCAGCACCGCGAACACGGCGATGACGATGAGCAGGATGAGTCCGGCTTCCATGGGGGCGGCTCCTACAGTTCGCTGACGAGCGCGGTCGCGCCCTGGATCTCGACGACGTGCACGTGGCTGCCGCTCTCGATGACCTCGTCCGGCACGTACGGCCGTGCCGTCCAGACCTCGCCCTCGAGCTTGACCGCACCGGCCGTGGCGTCGACGCGCTCGGTGACGAGGGCGGTCTTGCCGACGAGGGCCGCGGTGCCGGTGCGCAGCTGCGCGGGGGTGCGCATGTGGCCGCGCGCGATCGGGCGCACGAAGCCGAACAGCAGCCCTGAGCTGACGAGAAAGACGATGATGGCGATCGCGCTGCCGGCCCCGGCCAGCTCGGCCGCCGCGCCGAACAGCGCGCCGACGGCGAACGGGGCGAGGAACAGGCTCAGGGACATGACCTCACCTACGGCGAGGATCACCGCGAGCAGGACCCAGAGCATCCACGGTTCCATCGTTCCATGGAATATAGGCCCCGGCGTACGGCGGCTTACCAGGGCCCGCGGTGCGGCGACTTGCCGGCTGGCTCAGGTCAGCAGCGCTTGCGCGTAGTCGTCGGCGTCGAACGGGCGCAGGTCCTCGAGCGCCTCGCCGCTGCCGATGAGCTTGACCGGGATGCCCAGCTCGCCGGCGATGGCGAGTGCGATGCCGCCCTTCGCCGTGCCGTCGAGCTTGGTCAGCACGATGCCGTCGACCTGCACCGCCTCGGAGAACAGCTTCGCCTGGCGCAAGCCGTTCTGACCGGTCGTCGCGTCGACCGTGAGCAGCGTCTCGTGGGGCGCGTGCTCGATCTGCTTGGAGATCACCCGGCGAACCTTGGTCAGCTCGGCCATGAGGTTGTCCTGCGTGTGCAGGCGCCCGGCGGTGTCGATGATGACCACGTCCGCGCCGAGCTCGCGGCCCTGCTTGACGGCCTCGAAGGCGACCGAGCCGGGATCCGATCCCTCCGGGCCCGAGACGATCTCGCAGCCGGCCCGCTCGGCCCAGCCCTCGAGCTGCTGCACGGCCGCGGCACGGAAGGTGTCGGCGGCGCCGAGCACGACCTTCAGGCCGAGCTCGCGCTGCAGGTGCCAGGCGAGCTTTCCGATCGTGGTCGTCTTGCCGGTGCCGTTGACGCCGACGGCCATGATCACCGTCGGCGACGCGCGCAGGTCGATGCGGTCCTCGCCGGTGCGCGCGATCTCGGCGAGCATCTCCGACAGGCGGCGGCTGAGCGCCTCGCCGCCGGTGATCTCGCCGCCGGCGGCCTCGGCCTCGAGCTCCCCGACGACGCGCGCCGTCGTGGCGGCGCCGACGTCAGCCATGATCAGCGCCTCCTCCAGGCGCTCCCACGTCTCCTCGTCGACGTCGCCTTCCAGCAGCGTCGCCTGGATCTCGGCGCCGAGCGCGTCGCGCGTCTTCGAGAGGTTCGTGCGCAGCCGCTTGAAGAACCCGCGCTTGCGGGCGGGTTCGTCGTCGCCGCCGGCGCCGGCCGCCGCGGCCGGGCGCGCACCGTCGGTGATGAACAGATCAGTCCAGTCGCGTGCCATGGCGATGCGCGACGATAGCGCCATGGCTTTCGAGTTCCGGTACGGGCGCTCCGACGAGCCGCCCGCCCGCGAGCTGCTCGCCGACTTGATCGCGTACCTCAACGAGATCTACCCCGGGCGGGCGGAGCGGCCGGGCTCCGTCACGAGGGCCGACGAGATGGTGGCGCCGCACGGGATGTTTCTCATCGGCTACGAGGACGGCGAGCCGATCGCGATCGGCGGGCTGCGGGCGCTGGAGGAGGACGGTGTCTGCGAGATCAAGCGCATGTACGTCGTGCCTCACGCGCGCTCGTGCGGGGCCGGCCGAGCACTGCTGGCCGCGCTGGAGGACGCCGCGCGGGCGCTCGGCTACGAGCGCGTCCGGCGCGACGCGGGGCCCGCGCAGCGGCACAGCAAGGTGCTCTTCGCGGACGCAGGCTACGTCGAGATCGAGCGCTACAACGACAACCACATCGCGGATTACTTCGCGGAGAAGCGGTTGTAGGGACCGCAGGCGCGGGGCCGCGGAAACCCGTCGGGGGCAGTCGACGGGCGGGCGGTGTGCCGCTGGGCCGCTGCGCCGCTGCGCCCAGGACGCTAC
>DASYVZ010000154.1:0-3439 GCA_035936515.1 Solirubrobacteraceae bacterium
GGGGGGCCCCGCTTCCACGGCTAGGCGAAACCGTCAGCCCGCGCCCATTGCGGCGGGCCGTCGCAACCGCCGCGTTCAGCCGCCGCCGACGAGCCTCCGCACGCGCGCCGTCAGCTCGCGCACCGCGGCCGCCGCGTCGGCGCCGTCCAGTCGCACCTTCTCCGCGCGCCGGCCGCGCGAGCGCAGCGTCTCGAGGTCGCCGAGGGCCTGCGCGTTCTTCAGCACGCGCAAGCCGAACGGCCGGCCGGGGATCTCGACGTCCTGCGCCCCGTCGTGGACGAGCACGAGGAAGCGCCCGGTCTCTGCACCGCCCTTGTGCAGCTGCCCCGTCGAGTGCAGGTAGCGCGGGCCGTAGCCGAACGTCGTCGTCGCCTTCGTCGCCTCGCGGATCGCCGCGCGGAGCTCGCCGACGGCCTCGTCGATCGCCTCGTCCGGCGCCATGAAGGCGAGGATCGCCACATAGCTGTCGGACGCGCCGCCGCACAGCAGCGCGCGCAGGGCGTCATCGTCGGCGTCCGCCGGTTCGTCGAGCGATCCGCCGGCCTCGATCGCGGTGAGAAGCTCGCCGGTCGTGTCCTTGGCGACCTGCACGTCGGGCTGGTCGAACGGGTTGATCTCCAGGGCCCAGCCGGCGACCGCCGTCGCGAACTCGGCGAAGAAGAAGATCCGCCCGAGATCGGCGGCGCCGCCGGCCGACAGGGTGACCGTCGGCTGGCCCGCCTCGGCGAGCGCGCGCACGGCCTCGTCCATCGCCTCGTCGGGATCCTCGTTGTCGCGCAGGTACGCGAACACCCGGTCCTCGCCGTAGAGATCCGGCGTCCCGAGCGGCTCGTCGGTGACGGGTACGATCCCCTTGCCCTGTTTGCCCAGCGATTCGGCGACGAGCTGCTCGACCCATAGGCCGAAGGAGCCGATCTTCGCGTCGACGACGAACGTCAGCTTGTCGCGGCCCTGCAGCGACAGGGCAGCGAGCGACGCCCCCAGCCACAGGCCGCTGTTGCCATCGACGGTCGAGCCGACCGAGCACGCCTCCGCCGCCACGCCCGCGCCCTCGAGCAGCGTCTCGAGGTCGACGCCCATCAGCGTCGCCGGGACGAGCCCGAAGAGCGTCAGCGCGCTGTAGCGCCCGCCCACGTCGGGGTCGTTGCAGAACGTGCGCCGGAAGCCGCGCTCGGCGGCCACGGCCTGCAGCGAGGAGCCGGGGTCGGTGATCGCGACGAACTGCTCGCCATGCGGGCGCAGGCTCCAGAAGTACTCGAACAGCGAGAGCGTCTCGATCGTGCCTCCGGACTTCGTCGAGACGAGAAACAGCGTGTGCTCGAGATCGACCGCCCGCTCCTGGGCGAGCACCGCGGCGGGGTCGGTGGAGTCGAGCACGTGCAGGCGCAGGCGGTCGTGCTGCGGCGAACCGTACGAGCGCCGCAGAACCTCCGGGGCCAGCGAGGAGCCGCCCATCCCGAGCAGGACGACGTCCGTATAGCCGTCTTCGGCGACCGCGACGGCGAAGGCCTCGAGGTCGTCGATCTGATCCTCGTAGGTCTCGTGCGCCGTCAGCCAGCCGAGCCGGTCGGCGATCTCGGCCTGGCCGGCCGGGCCCCAGAGCGTGTCGTCCTTGGCCCAGATGCGCCGCGCGACGCGCTTGCGCTCGGCGCGCTGCGCGAGCTCGCGGACCAGCGGCTCGAGCTCGTCGGGCAGCGACGAGTCGATCGTCTCGGGACGCCCCGTAAAGATCGCCTCGCGCTTGGCCTCGATGCCGGCCAGCAGCTTCTCCATTGGCGTGACGAAGGCGTCGACCCCCTCGCGCAGGAGCTTGTCGGTCACGTCGTCCATGTCGATGCCGGCGTCGGCGAGGGCCTCCAGCACGGGCGCCGGGTCCTCGCGCACCGTCTCGCCCGACACCTCCAGCCGCTCGCCGCATGCCAGCAGCGTCTGCATCGGCATCGTGTTGACCGTGTCCGGTCCGACGAGCTCCTCGACGTACTTCGTCTCCCTGTAGGCCGGGTTCTTCACCCCGGTCGACGCCCACAGTGGGCGCTGGACGTGCGCGCCGGCGGCGCCCAGCGCGGTGAAGCGCTCGCCCTGGAAGATCTCCTCGAAGCGCCGGTAGGCAGCGCGGGCGTTGGCGACGGCGGCCTGCCCCTGGAGGTCCTCGCGGCCCAGCTCCTCCAGGCGCTTGTCGACCTCGGAGTCCACGCGGGAGACGAAGAAGGAGGCCACCGAACGCACGTCGAGGTCCTGACCCTCGGCATGGCGGCGCTCGATCCCCTTGATGTACGCCTCGGTGACCGTCGCGTAGGCCTCCACCGAGAACAGCAGCGTCACGTTGATGTTGATGCCCTCGTAGATCGCCTGCTCGATCGCCGGCAGGCACTCCGTCGTCCCGGGGATCTTGATCATCACGTTGGGCCGGTCGACGCGGGCCCAGTACTCGCGGGCCTGCGCGATCGTACGATCGCTGTCGAACGCCAGATCCGGATCGACCTCGAGCGAGACGTAGCCGTCGTCGCCGTCGAGGTCGTCGAAGACCGAGCGCAGGACGTCCGCGGCCTCCTGCACGTCCTGGATCGCGATCTCCTGGTAGATCGCTCGCGCCAGCGCGCCGTCGCGTGCGAGCTCCTCAATCTGCTCGTCGTAGTCGGGCGAGCCGAGGATCGCCTTCTCGAAGATCGCGGGGTTGGAGGTCTCGCCGCGCAGGCTGTCCTCCTCGATCATCCGCCGCAGCTCGCCGCTCTGGGTCAGCGAGCGCCGGATCTGGTCCAGCCACGGGCTCGTGCCCGCCGCCGTCAGCGCCGCGAGGCGCGGGTTGACGTTCACCGCTTGGCTCACGGGGATGCCTCCATTCCGTCACGCTCCATCTTCAAGATCTTTCCCAGCCGCCGGACGTGGCGCTCCTCGCCGCTGAACTGCGCTGCACAGAAGGCAGCGGTCAGCTCTGCAGCGATGGCCGGGCCGATCACGCGGGCGCCGAGGCACAGGACGTTGCAGTCGTCGTGCACGACCGACTGCGCCGCTGTGTAGTGGTCGTGGCACACGCTTGCGCGGATACCCCGAAGCTTGTTGGCGGCGACCGAAACTCCGGCCCCCGAGCCGCAGACGAGGATCGCGCGCTCAGCCTCACCGGCGGTGATCGCGCGGCCGGCGTCGAGCGCCGTATCCGGGTAGTCCTCCTGGCAGCCGAGGTGGACCGGCTCGTGGCCGGCGGCGCCGATCGCCTCCATCACCGTCTCGCGCAGCGGCGTTCCGGCATGGTCGATCGCGACGGCGATCCTCATCGCGAGGCCGAGCCTTCGCAGTTCGCGCCCGGCATCGACCAATGGCGCGCGGTCATCGCGCCGCCGCCTCGCGGACTTCCTGCGCACGATCGGCCGCGAGCTCCTGGCCCGCCAGCAGCGCCGCGCCGCGCACCCCGGCCTCCGCGCCGTAGCGCGCGCGGCAGACC
>DASYVZ010000155.1:0-12797 GCA_035936515.1 Solirubrobacteraceae bacterium
CGCGCAGAGCTGGTCGAGCCACGTCGTCGAGTACGCACCGGTCCGGCGCGGCAGCACGTCGCGCTCCCACACGTCGGCGGGGAGCGCGAGCCCCTGCAGCGGCACGAGCACCTCGCGCAGGCGGTCGATTCCCGCGCCGGCGGCCGGATGGCGATCGACACCCTGCCAGGACGGCAGGAACACGGCCAGCGCGCGCTGGTCGGCGGGCTCGATCTCCTTGCGCAGCGCCGCGAGCGAGGCGCGCCGCAGGCGGCGCAGCACCTCGGTGTCGCACCACTCCGGCTCGCCCGCGCGCCCGCGCGGGTGCAACTCGCCGCGGACGATCTCGCCGTCGCGTTCCAGGCGCTCGAGCACCCCGGTCGGATCGACGCGATAGCGCGCGCGCAGCTGCGCGGTCGTGAACGGCCCGTGCGTGCGCGCGTAGCGCGCGGCGAGCTTGCCCAGCGCATCGGGGACGTCGGCGGTGAACGCGTCGGGCAGCCCGCCGGGCGCGACGGCGCCGAGGGCGTCGCGGTACAGGCCGGCGTCGTCGGCCGCGATCCAGCGCGGCTCACCGCCGATGCGCAGCACGATTGCGCGGCGCTCGTCGCGCAGCGTCTCGAGCATCTGATCGACTCCGATGCCCGCGAGAACGCGGTCGCGCACCTCCTCGACCGTCAGATCGCCGACGCGGCGCAGCACGTCGGCGAGCGCGTCGCGCGTCTCGGCGCGGGTGCGATCGGAGCGGTGCTGCAGGTCGGCCTCGACGATGTCCAGCGCGCCCGGGTCGATCAGCTCGCGCAGCTCCTCTTGGCCGAGCAGCTCGCGCAGCAGCTCACGGTCGAGCGAGAGCGCGGCCGCGCGTCGCTCGGCGTTCGGCGCGTCGCCCTCATACATGTACGTCGCGACGTAGTCGAACAGCAGCGAGGAGGCGAACGGCGACGCGGTCGGCGTCTCGACCTCGACGAGCGACAGCTCGCGCGAGTGCAGGCCGCGCAGCAGGTCCTCCAGGCCGGGGACGTCGAGCACGTCGCGCAGGCACTCGCGGTAGGTCTCGAGGATGATCGGGAAGTCGGGGTAGCGCTTGGCCACCTGCAGCAGCGACTGCGACTTCAGGCGCTGCTGCCACAGCGGCGTGCGCTTGCCCGGGTATGCGCGCGGGATGAGCAGCGCGCGGCCGGCGTTCTCGCGAAAGCGGGCGCCGAACAGCGCACTCGAGGCGAGCTCGGCGACGACCGCCTCCTGGACCTCGTCGGGCTCGACCATGACGAGTTCGGCGCTGGGCGCTTCGTCGGCGTCGGGCAGGTGGACGATGATCCCGTCGTCGGACCAGATCGCGTCGGACTCGAGGCCGTAGCGCTCGCGGATGCGGCGCGAGAGGGCGACGCCCCACGCGGCGTGCACACGCCCGCCATAGGGCGACAGGACGCACAGGCGCCAGTCGCCGATCTCGTCGCGGAACCGCTCGACGACGATCGTCCGATCCGACGGCAGCACGCGCGTCGCGTCCTGCTGCTCGCGCAGGAAGTCGAGCAGGTTCTTCGCGGCGAATGCGTCGAGGTCGTAGCGCGCCTGGAGGGTTGCGGCGTCCTGCTCGACCGCCCAACGGCTGAACGCGCCGATCGCCTGGCCGAGCTCCTTGGGACGCCCGACGCTGTCGCCCTTCCAGAACGGCACCGTTCCGGGCGCGCCGGGCGCGGGCGTCACGACGACGCGGTCGCGGCCGATCTCCTCGATGCGCCAGGTGCTCGCGCCGAGCAGGAACGTCTGGCCCGCGCGCGCCTCGTAGACCATCTCCTCGTCGAGCTCGCCGACGCGCCGCCCGTCGGGCAGCGTGACGCTGAACAGGCCGCGGTCGGGGATCGTGCCGGCGTTCGTGATCGCGAGCTGGCGCGACCCCTTGCGCGGGCGGATCGTGCCGCCGACGCGATCCCAGACGATCCGCGCGCGCAGCTCGGCGAACTCCTGCGAGGGATAGCGGCCGTCGAGCATGTCCAGGACGTTCTCCAGCAGCGGGCGCGACAGCTCGGCGTAGGAGTGCGTGCGCCTGACGAGCGCGTACAGATCGTCGACCGCGAACGGCTCGTCGTCGGCTTGTGAGGCGGCGATCGAGACGATCTGCTGGGCCAGCACGTCCAGCGCGTTGCGCGGCACGACCGTCGGCTCGATCTGCCCGGCCCGCATGAGCTGGCAGACGACGGCGCACTCGAGCAGGTCGGCGCGGAACTTCGGGAAGATGCGGCCCTTGGAGGTGTCGCCGACGTTGTGGCCGGCGCGGCCGACGCGCTGCAGCCCGCGTGCCACCGACTTCGGCGACTCGACCTGCAGGACGAGGTCGACGGCCCCCATGTCGATCCCCAGCTCCAGCGACGAGGTCGCGACGAGGCACGGCAGCTCGCCGGCCTTGAGCATCTCCTCGACGACGAGGCGCTCCTCGCGCGCCAGCGAACCATGGTGGGCGCGCGCGATGTCCTTGCGGGTGCCGGAGGCGGGTCCCGCATCCGTATCCGGCGCGTCCTCGGGCAGGTCGGCGTTCGCCAGCTCGTTGAGGCGCAGCGCGAGGCGCTCCGCGCCGCGGCGCGCGTTGACGAAGACGATCGTCGAACGGTGCTGCTGCACGAGCCGCAGGATCTCGGGGTAGATCGCCGGCCAGATCGAGCGGCGCGTGGCCTCGCCGCCGGCCAGCGCCTCCAGGGGATCCAACGGATCGATCCGCTCCCCACCCGCCCCGGACTGCTCCGGCTCGACCATCGACTCGACCGGCACGTGGATCTGCAGGTCCAGCGGGTTGCGCAGCCCGGCGTCGACGATCGTGCACCTCCGCCGGGGCCCGACCATGAAGCGCCCGACCTCCCCGAGCGGGTTCTGCGTCGCCGACAGGCCGATCCGCTGCGGCTCGTGGCCGTCGGCCTGCAGCGCGGCGAGGCGCTCGAGCGTCAGCGCGAGGTGCGAGCCGCGCTTCGTCGCCGCGACGGCGTGGATCTCGTCGAGGATGACCGCCTCGACCCCGGTGAGGATCTCGCGCGCGCCGCTGGAGAGCATGAGGTACAGCGACTCCGGCGTCGTGATGAGGATGTCGGGGGGGTTGCGGCGCATCGCCGCGCGGTCCTTCTGCGGCGTGTCGCCGGTTCGCACGCCGACGCTGAGGTCGGCGCCGATGCCGCGCAACGGCGCGCGCAGGTTGCGATCGATGTCGTAGGCCAGCGCCTTCAGGGGCGAGACGTAGACGAGCCGTGCCCCGGCGCCCTCGGTAGCGCGCGGCGTGCTGCTCAACCGATCCAGCGCCCAGAGGAACGCGGCAAGCGTCTTGCCTGATCCCGTCGGCGCAGAGATCAGCACGTGCTCGCCGGTGGCGATCGCCGGCCAGGCCTGCGTCTGGACCTCGGTCGGGGTCTCGAACGCCGCCTCGAACCACGCGCGGACGGTGGGGGTGAACTGCTCGAGCGCCACGAGTGCAGGCTAGCCCCGATCGCGGCCGCATCGCTTCGCGTGCGCGATTCGCCACCCCACCGAGCTCCGCGACGAAGCAGCCTGCGGTGGCCGTCGACCTGCGGGTGTGCGTGGACGGGCCGCGAGTTGGGAACTGCCTCGCACGCGCGGCGCCTCTACTCCCGGAGATCGCGCTTGAGGTGGTCGCGGGCGAACATCCGCAGCGCCTCGTCCGGGTCGACGCCGCGCCGTCCATGAAGCCGCCGCGCGATCGTCAGCAGAAGGTCGTCGATGGCAGTACGCAGCATCGCTGCTCGCTGGGCGGTGCCGGCGTCCTCGCCGCCCGCAGAGGCGCGCGCCGTCAGCACGCGCAGGAAGGGGAGCTGGGCGGAGAGCAGGAGGCGCTCGTCGGGATCTCTGAAGTAGTACGACGCCGGGATCGCCACGATGTCGCGTTCGACCGCGACGATGCGGGAGGTCAGCTCGGTGAACATCTGCCCGTTGGCGACCGGCGCGTCGTGGTCGCCGTCGGCCGCCTCCCGCAGCAGCCACAGCTCATAGCCCAGAGCGCGCCGCCGCTGCACCGCCGGCTGCACCGCGAACAGCCACGCGACGCTTGCCGTGAGCAGCCCGAAGCCGACCAGCGCTTCGAGCGGCGCGACGACGCGCAGCCACTGGTCGACCGGCGTCACGTCGCCGTATCCGAGGGTCGACAGCGTCATGGCGGAGATGTGCAGCGCCTCCCACAGGCCGCCTCGCGCGGGGTCGCCGGCGACGTCGCGAAAGCTGGCGAGATGCGGCCACAGCAGGAGCGCCCAGCCCACCAGGAGGAGAACCGCCCACGCCGCGATGACGGCGACGAGGCCCAACGGCCCGGCGAGGGGGAAGAGCCCCGGCCGGACGTCGGCGGCGCGGCGCAGCGCGCGCCAGACGGCGCGGGTCAGCGCGCGGCTGATGCTGGCGCGCCCCTCGAGGTGAAACAGCACGTCGAAGATGTCGCGCAGCGCCATCGCGATCAGCACGAGGCCGGCGACGGTCAGCAGCAGCGTGTATCCGAGGGACATGTGAGCTGGGGGGTTACCCAGCTGCGTCGGCTGCCATGGATAGCTCCCGCGCGCGCCGGAACACCGCATCGAGCATCGGCTCGGTCAGCACGCCGGTGAACGTGTTCTGCTGGCTGGGATGGAAGGTCCCCAGCAGGACGGGCGCCGGCGGGTCCAGCACGAGCTCGACGCCGTGCCCGAAGCGGGGCCGCGGTCGCGGCACCGTCAGGCCGCTGCCACCCAGCAGGCGCAGCGCGGCGTCCCACGCGAAGGCGCCGAGACAGACGATGACCCGCACGCGCGCGAGCAGCTCGAGCTCGCGCAGTGCATAGGGCAGGCACCTGTCGCGCTCGGCCGGCGTCGGCTTGTTGGCCGGCGGCACGCAGCGCACCGCCGCAGCGATCCATGCGCCGCTCAGCTTCAGGCCGTCGCCGGCGTGTACGGAGGTCGGCTGATTGGCAAAGCCGGTGCGGTGCAGCGCCGCGAAGAGGAAGTCGCCCGAGCGATCCCCGGTGAACACTCGGCCGGTGCGGTTGGCGCCGTGGGCCGCCGGCGCCAGGCCGAGGATCAGCACGCTCGCGTCCGGATCGCCGAAGCCCGGGATCGGCCGGCCCCAGTACGCCTCGCTCGCGAACGCGGCCCGCTTCTCGCGCGCGACGAGCTCGCGCCAGGCCACGAGCCGCGGGCATCTGAAGCAGTCGATGATCTCGCTCTCGAGCTGCGCGAGGCGCTCCAGGCGCTCGTCCGCCGCGCTCAAGAAGTGCGCGGCGGCTGCGTGAGCAACCCCAGGATGAGCCGCTCGACGAGCGGCTGCAGGTCGGTGACGCGCTCGGGCTGGCCCGTGCGCAGCTGGCGCGAGACGAGCTCGAACGTCGCGCCGACGATGGCGAACGCCTCGTCGGGCGAGGCGTACGCGGGCCCGCCGGTGCGCTCGGCCGCCTTCACCGTCTGGTCGTACATGACCTGCGCGAAGCGGTTGAGCGCGGCGACCCTCAACTCCGCGAGGCGCGGCCCCGCGCCGACGGTCTCGACGAGGATGGCCTGGGCCATCGCGGGGTTGTCCTCGATCGCCTCGAGGATCGCGCGCAGGCCCGCGCTGTGGCGATCCTCGAAGCTGCGCTGCGCACCGCGCGAGGCAGCGACGAGCTCCTCGACGAGCGACGCCGAGGCGTACTCGAAGAGCGCGATCAAGCACTCCTCCTTGTTGGCGAAATGCTCGTAGAACGTCGCCTTCGACATGCCGGCCTGGCGGCTGATCGCCTCGGCGCTCGCATCCGCGTACCCCACGCGCGAGAAGACGATGGCGGCGGCGTCGAACAGCCGGTGCTTCTGCACCTCCAGGCGCACCTCGAGTGGCGGGGCGTGGCGTCCGCGCGGGATCGGCTGCTGTGATGACTCGAGCTCAGAGGTCAACGCGGCCAGTGTAGATACGCCATGGCGCCAAGCGGTGCGCGCTCCAGGCAGATCACGAACGCCGACGCCCCGCTAGGCTCCCGGCCGATGAGACCCGCCCTGCTGCTCTGTCTTCTGGCGCTCCCGCTGGCCGCCTGCGGCGCCGCCCCGAGCGATTCCGCCGAGGACTTCACCGGCGCCGAGCGGGCCGTCGCGAGCACGGTCGAGCAGCTCGAATCGGCCGCCCGCGACAACGACAGCGGAACCGTCTGCACCAAGCTGCTCGCCGAGCGACTCCTGACGACGCTCAGCCGGCAGGGGACGAAGTGCGAGACCGCGGTCAAGGACGCCTTTCGCGATGCCGATGCGATGGAGCTCACCGTCGAGGACGTCACGATCGACGGCAGCCGCGCCACCGCGGAAGTCACCTCCGGCACCGGCGACAACCAGAAGACCGACACGCTCGAGCTCGAGAAGGTCGGCGCCGGCTGGCGGATCTCGTCGCTGCAGGCGTAGCTCCCGGGCCCCGCGCCGCCGGCGAGCGCGTCAGTCCTTGATAGAGGCCCCGTACTGGCGCGCGTAGTACTCGCGGTAGTCCCCCGAACGGATCGGCTCCCACCAGTCGCGGTTGTCCTGATACCAGGCGACGGTCTCCTCGAGGCCCTCGGCGAAGCGCACCTGCGCCTGCCAGCCGAGCGCGCGGACCTTCTCGGAGCCCAGCGAGTAGCGGCGGTCGTGGCCCGGCCGGTCGGTGACGTAGGTCAGCAGCGATTCGTCGGCGCCGGTCAGCTCGATGATCCGCCGGACGACGTCGAGGTTCGGGCACTCGTCGGGACCGCCCACGTTGTAGACCTCGCCCGGCGTGCCGTGGGCGAGCACGTGCCCGATCCCGCGGGCGAAATCGTCGACGTAGAGCCAGTTGCGCACCTGCATGCCGTCGCCGTAGACGGGCAGCGGATCGCCGTGCAGCGCGTTGAGGATCATCAGCGGGATGAGCTTCTCGGGGTACTGCCGCGGGCCGTAGTTGTTCGAGCCGCGGCAGATCACCGTCGGCAGGTCGTAGGTGTGGAAATACGACGCGACGAGCAGGTCGGCTCCTGCCTTCGTCGCGCTGTAGGGCGACGACGGCACCAGCGGCGAGCTCTCCGTGAACGAGCCCTCCGCGATCGAGCCGTATACCTCGTCGGTCGAGACCTGCAGGTAGCGCAGTCCCGCGCGGCGGGCGGCCTCGAGCAGCACCCAGGTCCCCACGGCGTGCGTCGTCACGAACGCGTCGGGCTCGGTGATCGAGCGGTCGACATGCGTCTCGGCCGCGAAGTTCACGACGGCATCGACGCCCTCGATCGCCGACGCGACCGCGTCGGGATCCTCGATGCCGGCGTGGACGAAGTCGATGTCCAGGCCCGCGAGGTTCTCTCGCCGGCCGGCGTACGTGAGCTTGTCGAGCACCGTGATCTCGTCACCGTGGTCGCGCAGGCGCACGCGCACGAACGCCGAGCCGATGAACCCGGCGCCCCCGCAGACCAAGAGCTTCGTCAAGAGATCGCCACCCTCGCCGCAAGGTACTGCGCCAGGCCGCGCTGCCAGGGCGGCAGCACGATGCGATCGCGGCGCTCGCTGCCCAGAACGCTGTAGGCCGGCCGCCGAGCGGGGCGCACGAACTGGTCGCTCGTGGCCGGCAGCACGCGGCAGTCGAGGCCGGCGCGCTCGAAGATCTCCAGCGCAAGCTCGTTCCACGAGCAGTGCCCGGCCCCCGCGAGATGGTGGATCCCGGTCGCCTGCGGGCGCTCGGCCAGATCGACGAGCGCGCTCGCGAGATGCCGGGTCCAGGTCGGGCAGCCGACCTGGTCGGTCACCACGCAGACCTCGTCGCGCTCTGCGCCGAGCGCGAGCATCGTGTCGACGAAGTTCCTGCCGCCGGTGCCGAACAGCCAGGCCGTGCGCGCGATCACGTGCGCGGGGTTGGCCGCGGCGACGAGCCGCTCGCCGGCGAGCTTCGTCTCGCCGTAGACGCCGAGCGGCCCGACCGGATCGGACTCCACCCACGGCTCGCGCTTGGAGCCGTCGAAGACGTAGTCCGTGGAGACGTGCACGATCCGTGCCCCGATCGCGTCCGCCGCGGCCGCGACGTTCTCGGCGCCTCGGGCGTTGACGGCCTCGGCGAGGCTCCGGTGCGACTCCGCGCCGTCGACGTCGGTATACGCCGCGCAGTGCACGACCGCGGCCGGACCGACCTCCCGCAGCACGCGCTGCGTGGCGTGCGCGTCGGTGACGTCGAGCTCCGCACGACCCGCCGCATGCACGTCGTGGCCGAGCTCGATCGCGCGCTCGACGACGGCACGGCCCAGCATGCCGGCCGCGCCGGTCACCAGCAGCTTCATCGCGAGCACCATCGCGGATACGCCACGACCGCCGTCGATCGATGACGCGCTGTCACAGGATCCCGATCTCGGAGTTGTCGCCGACCATGAAGCGATACGCGCGCGGCTGGCGCACGCCGCGAGCGATCTTGACGTTGCGCCCCAGCAGAGAGGACTCCATGCGCCCCTCGAGGTTGGTGACCTGCGAGCCCTCCAGCAGGATCGAGTGCTCGACCTCGGCATCGCTGATGACGCAGCCTTCGCCGATCGAGGTGTACGGCCCGATGTAGGCATCGGTGATGCGCGCCCCCGCCCCGATGATCGCCGGGCCGCGCACGGTCGTGCGCTGCAGGCGCGCGCCTGGCTCGACCACGACGCGCCCGTCGCACTGCGCGTCGAGCAGCTCGCCCTCGACGCGCGGCTCGATGCGGTCCAGCACGAGCCGGTTGGCCTCGAGCATGTCCTCCAGCCGGCCGGTGTCCTTCCACCAGCCGCGCACGATGTGCGGCTCGACGCGGCGCCCCGCGTCGACGAGGAACTGGATCGCGTCGGTGATCTCGAGCTCACCGCGGTCGCTCGGCTCGATCGCGCGGGCGGCGTCGTGGATGCCGGCGGTGAACATGTAGACGCCGACGAGCGCGAGGTCGGTCGCGGGTTGGGCCGGCTTCTCGACGAGGCGCACGACCCGGTCGCCGTCGAGCTCGGCGACGCCGTAGTTCTGCGGATCGTCGACGGGCGTCAGCAGGATGAGCGCGTCGGGTCCGCTGGCGCGAAAGGCGTCGACGAGCTCGGTGATGCCCCCCTGCAACAGGTTGTCGCCGAGGTACATCACGAACGGCTCTCCCTCCAGGTACTCCTCGGCGGTGAGAGATGCGTGGGCGAGCCCGAGCGGCTCGTCCTGCTCGATGTAGCTGATCGCGACGCCGAACTGCGAGCCGTCGCCGGCGGCGCCGCGGATCTCGGCGCCGGTCTCGGGCGCGATGATGATCCCGACATCGACGATGCCGGCCGCGGCCATCGCCTCGATGCCGTAGAAGAGCACGGGCTTGTTGGCGACCGGCACGAGCTGCTTGGCGCTCGTGTGGGTGATCGGGCGCAGGCGGGTCCCCTTGCCGCCAGAGAGGATGAGCCCCTTCACGATCGTGGAGGCTATTCGAGGAGAGGTCGAGCTACTGGACGGAGGCCAGCTTGCGGTGATCCCAGCTGGCGCGCGAGCACTCGACGAAGCGCAGGGCGACCCGCTTGGGAGCCTGGCGCGCCACCGTGGCGGCGATCTCCTCCACACGGTCGGTCGGCTGCCGGTAGCGGCTCATGATCTCCAGGCCGAGCTGGGCGACGGTCTGCGTGTCGCGGTGCAGCTCGACGTCGGCCTTGATCATCACCCCTCGCAGCTGCTGGTAATGGGTGCCGGTCTCGACCTGCAGCGTGGCGCGGGCGTCGCGCTCGAGGTTGCGGACCTTCTGCGAGGCGGCGTAGGTCCAGGCCCACAGCTCGCCGTCGCGCAGCACGTACCAGAGCGGCATCAGGTGCGGCCAGCCGTCCCTGCCGATGGTCGCGCAGATCACCGTGCGCTCCTGCTCGAGGAGCTCGCGGACCTCCGCGTCGGTCATCCTGATCTGCTCGCGCCGGTTCACGCGCGGGGACCATAACGGCCCCCGCGCGCTCCGTCTGGCTCAGCTCCGCGGGGGCCCCCCGCCCGGGCCGGGGAGCACGTAGATGCGCTCGCAGTTGCGATTGCGCGGCACCTCGTTGCGGTTGATCCGGAGCTTGTCGAACCCGGTCCCGCAGTTGATACGGGCGGGCGGGCCGGCCGTGGCGACGTTGATCGCGTCGTTGCCGGAGCCGCCCAGCACCCGGTCGGCGCCGTAGCCGCCGTTGATCGTGTCGTTGCCCGAGCCGGCCGAGAGGCGGTCGGCGTCGGCGCCGCCGCGCAGCGCGTCGTTCCCCGCGCCGCCGAACACGCGGTCGCGCCCGAGGGCGCCGGAGAGCACGTCACGGTCCCGGTTGCCCTCCAGGCAGTCGTTGCCCCGGCCGCCGTCGATGCGGTCCTTGCCGCGGAGGCCGAGGATCCGGTCGGCGACGTTCGTGCCGGTGATCCGGTCGGCCCCGTTGGTGCCGACGATGACGAAGAGCGGCCTGCCGCCTCCGGCCACGCAGGGGCTGCGGCCAAAGCGCTTGCGCGCGACGTCCAGCGGTATGACCATCCCCCCGCTGGGACCCTGGAACGGGGGCCCGATGACGATCTCGCCCAGGCTGGAGCCACCCGTCCCGGCCGGGATGACGCACAGGTTGCGCTCCACGACGAGCGTCGAGCCCGGTGGGCAGACCTGTCCGAGGCCCGAGCCGTCGTTCTGCCTGGCCGGATCGCAGACAGGACCGTTGGCGCCCACCTTCGCCTGGCCGACGACCAGGTCGAGGAGCGGCGTCTCGCCGCGCACGACGATGATGTGCAGGGCGTTGATCGTCAGCGAATCAGGCGTCTGGATGCGCTCGTCGACCCGGACCTCGACAACCGCGCCGAGGATCGGGTTGAGGACCTTCGTCAGCTCGTCGGCGAGCCGGTCGAGCGCGATCGGGGTGCCGCCGAGGGTGATGTCTGCGACACGGCTGTCGCCGGCGAACTGCGGCGCCAAGTTGCCCGCCACGCAGCGCCCGAAGGCCACCGAGTTCGCCGCGCCGACGCCGAGCGTCGGACCGCCGGCTCCGAGCAGCAGCGTGAGATCCTCGACACGTCCTTCGGCCGCGATCGTCTGGTCGATCGCGCGCCCGAGGTCCGGATTGATCGCGGTGCTCGCCTTGCCCGTCACCGCACCCAAGAACTCCGGAGAGATCCCCAGCTGCGTCGGCGTGTTGCCCAAGCCCGTCTCGCTGTCGACGCACTGGGCGCGGTCCGGGCTGGCGCCGTTGGCGGTGTTGATGTTGCCGTTCGCGACGATCGGCTCGACGCGGTTGTTGCCCGCGACCGATGCGAACGCCGCGCTGCCGCGGCACTGCCAGACCGGGAGGGTTGTGAAAGCCGATGCGGCGGGCGCCACGACCAGCACCCCAGCGGCCGTGACGAGAGCTATGAGAAGGTTGCGCGTCATGCGTCTCCATTCGTTGGGCAGTGGCGCGGGCGCAGACACCGTTCTCCACCGCGAGTTGCGGATCCTGGACGGACGTTCTAGTCGCCGTTCGCAGCGGGTTCGATCCACCGCCGCCGCGCGACTGCGCCGGCCGCTACCGAACCGCTGCGGCGCGTAGACGCTGCACCGCGCCGAGCACCGCCTCGCGCGCCTCGGCGGGCTCCAGGACGGCCGCGTCACCGGCCTCCGCGAGCACGTCGCGCACCAGGAAGTCGGTGCTCTTGAAGGGCAACTCGACGATCAGCGATCCGTCGGCGAGCTCCTGCGCCACGCGCCGCTGCTCGCGCGCCCATCGCGCGCGCTCGGGGGAAACCCACACGCGCGCGATCCGCGACGCCTGCACCTCGCCCGTGCGCAGCCAGCCGTCGAGCTCGGCGGCCGGGTTGACCTCCGGGCGCGGCTCGTAGGGCGTCTCGGTCACCTCCGCGTGGCGGATGCGGTCCAGGCGGAAGTGGCGCACGTCGTCGCGCTCGGGGTCGAACGATGCGACGTACCAGCCCTCGCGCCCGTTGACGAGCGCGTACGGCTCGACCACGCGCGTCGTGTACTCGTCCTCGTTGGGCTTGTAGTAGTCCAGCCGCAGCAGGCGGCGGCGATTGATCGCCTCTGATGCGACGCGCGCGACGCGCGAGTCGTCGCCTCCCTGATCGGCGACGTGCAGTCCCTGCTGCATCGGGTCGCCCCCCAGCGCGGCCACGATCTTCTCGCGCGCCGACTGCAGCGAGCCCTCCGGCAGGTGCTCGCCGAGGAGGTCGATCGCCGCGACGAGCGCCTTGGCCTCCACTGGCAGCAGCCGCGCGGGGCGCGCGAAGTTGTCCGAGTACGGCTCGGGATCGACCTCGATCGCGCCGTTGTCGTCG
This sequence comes from Solirubrobacteraceae bacterium, assembly GCA_035936515.1. Lineage (GTDB taxonomy): Bacteria > Actinomycetota > Thermoleophilia > Solirubrobacterales > Solirubrobacteraceae > CADCVQ01. The sequence continues at coordinate 12,189 of DASYVZ010000155.1, forward strand.
ATCTCGGCGTAGAGCACGTACGAACCGCCGCCGAAGTTCACGACGTTGAGGACGTTGATGTCCTCGCGCAGCTCGGCCTCGGAGATCTGCATCGTCTCGCACACCTCGTCCGCCGCCAGCTTCAGACCCGCGCGGCCGGCGCGGATGAGGATCGACGCGAGCGTCACGAGGCGCGCAAAGCGCTCGGGCCGGATCGCGGTGTCGGTGCGCCGCGAGCCGGAGGGAGGCGTTACGGCGTCCGCCTCGTCGTCCTCGCTGGCGTCGACGGGCTCGGCGAGCTCGAGCGTCGCGCCCTGGTGGCGCTCGAGCAGCAGCTCGACGCGCTCGGCGAGCTCGCGCTCGAGCTCGGGCGGGCCGAGGACGCGGGCGTGCTCGCCCAGGCGCAGGACCCAGGCAGCGAGCTGGCGGCGGTCGGCGTACGGCGTCGCGAACACGACGTCCCCGTGGGTGCCGGACGGCTGCACCTCGCCGAAGCGGCCGAAGTGGCGCTCGATCTGCCAGGCGATCCGCTCGGAGATCTCGATCTCGCCGATGGCCGCCGCGTCGCCGAACTGCCACTCGGCGCGGTTGGCGTACGGGCGCGGGTCAAAGCCCTCCGGCGGGCCCTTG